>JAAFJL010000119.1 GCA_013298865.1 Cytophagales bacterium
CTCACGATAAAAAACAAGAAAGAACAGGCAACCAACGAGACGTAACGCAACGAAAGGGTTTTCATGGAAGGGGGAAGATTGGAAATAATTGTTGTTAATATGAAAAGTATTGAGGCAAATAATTAGTAGCAGTAGTTTGGTTTCAAATGTACATGAAATAATAGAAATGTAAAGTATTTCTGTAATATTTTTTTTTGAGGGGATACTGTTGCTCGCCCCAGACTCCGATTTTGGAGTGGGTAAAGGTTTTGCGACTCTGACGCTTTAAATTTTAATTGCATCAGAGACGCTATGCCTTAGCCCAGTCCAGATTGGGATTTGGTGGGGGTGGGGAGATTTCAAAAATAGAAAAATCACACAATTAGTAAGAGAAATGTGTAAAAAATCACATAATTCTTACTAATTAGTGAGAAATGCCTAATTAATTAGACAAATTTTCCGTAAGTTATGTTTTATAGAAATAGTACAATTAATTGACCGTATAATAAAATTAGTGTTGAAACATTGGGAAATTGAGGTGATACGTTTAGATTTACCTTTGTATTTGGAAAGACGATTTTCAATGGTAAAAGATTGATGTTGTTTTTGGGGATATGAGAAGTACAACAAGCAGAAAGTACAATAAGAACTTTCGTACATTAGATAGTTGGGGAAGTTTAGTCCCAAATAAAATCAGTAAAAATACTTAAAAATCATATAGAATGGAAGATCAAAAAAATAATTATGATGATAGAATAAATGCAATTAGACAGCTACTCGAATTGTTTAAATTTGAGCGTATGGTATATTTGGGAGGTACGGTATTTTCAGTAATTGTACTGCTTGGATGTGCCATTTATTTATTACGACAAGGAGAAAGTCAAATTCCAGCAGTAGTTGGAATGTTTACGTCAACTGGTGGAGTTGCTGTAACGTGCGGGAGACTTCTCAAAATGTGGAGCGACGCTATGCAATTATTGAGTTCAATCCAAAATAACAATTAAATGGAAAATAAAATACCAGATTTTAGCAGACATTCAAGAACAGGCACTATAGTTTCGACAGTTGGATTATTTATAATTCTCCTTTCAGTGATTTTTTTTATATATCTTGATAAAGAGAAGGATACGAGAATTACATATACAAAAGCGATGGCAATAGCATTGCAAGATTCTTTGAAAATCGTGAAAAAAGAAATAAAAGGAAATATCATCGAATGTATAGCTAAACAAACTCAACAGTCAATGACTTGGAAACAACCTCAATATAAATTTATGTTTACAGTAAACGACACGGTGTTAGTAAATAAACTCGATAAAGTAGAATATTTCTTCAATCATTCATCATTCGACCCTAATAGGTTTAGAAGGTCTCAAGATGCTTCAACAAATTTTAGAGCATATTATTTGGGGTGGGGATGTTTGAATGTAGTTCGTGTATACTTACATTACAAAAATACTTCAAATGTAGATACGATTTATTTTAGAATGTGTGATAAAACCAAATTTGAAATACGAAAGCTATAGCCCATTTGTATTGAAAGTAAATGGCTTAGGGAAAATAGATGTTTACGAGTATATTCACTTTCTCTTTCCATGCTGATGCCCTGATAGACAATCAAGCATAAGACAATATAAGTATTTAATAATCAAATAGTTGTGTATAGAAATAGGGCTCTTTGTACCATAGACCACAAGACAGATATCCGAGGGAGAGGGGGGAGGAAATTCTATATTGGAGGTAAAACCCAAGCAATGATTTTATCCTAAATTTTATGTTACTTTGTTCAAATATTTTCCACAATAAACAACTTCTATGGTAAGAATACTTTTACAAAATAGGTATAAATCATTGCTTAATAATATAGACATAACATTACCAGACTTTACAATTTTGTCTGGTGTTAATGGAGCTGGCAAAAGCCATCTATTAACAGCATTAATTGATAATAGTGCAAGAGCATTTGATGAGAACGGCATTGAGCTAACGCTAAAAAAGTATGTAACAGCTACAACACTTGTTCCAAATGACGCATATCAGGTAGATAAAAACATTATTGTAAATTTATCTAATAACCTTTATTCATACATTCAGCAGTTTTTAAATAATAGACAGACCTCCCAAAATGCCTATAAGACTATCGACGCATATTTGGGTTCTAACCCACAACAACTTAGAATCATTAAAAAGATTGCAGAGGATGCAGAAAAAGATATTGCCGATTTGACGCAGGAAGATGTACATGAACATTATCCAATAAAAGATGGATTAGTGTCTGATATTTTTTATCAAGAATTTTCAAACCTTTTTAAAAGATATGCTGATAAACAAGAAAATAATTATTATAAAGAGTATTTGAGAGAGAAAAAAGGCAAAAGCATAAGATTTTTAACCGAAGAAAAATTCGTTAAACGTCATGGTTTACCCCCCTGGGAAATTGTAAATAGAATTTTTGAGGAAGCGAAAATTGATTACACTATAAATGACCCGATTGGCAATGATAGAGACCTTCCTTTCACCTTTAAGTTAATACATAAATTAAATGGTGCCGAGGTTAATTTTAGAGATTTATCTTCTGGTGAAAAAGTTTTAATGTCTTTAACACTTGCACTCTACAATGCAAAACACGACGTAGATTTCCCTAAATTATTACTTATAGATGAACCCGATGCCCCACTACATCCTTCGATGGCAAAGCAACTTTTGAATGTTATTCAAGAGGTATTTGTGAAAGAAAAGGGCGTAAAAGTAATAATGACCACACATTCACCCTCAACAATTGCAATGGCTTCCGATGAATCTTTATATATAATGCAAAAAGAAGAGCCAAGGGTACAAAAGAAATCAAAAGAGCAAATAATGAAGTTACTCACTCATGGTATTCCTGCATTTAGTATTTATGCAGATAATAGGAGACAGGTTTTTGTGGAAAGTGCTGTTGATGCGGATTTCTATACAAGGGTTTATGGAAAACTAAAAAGTGTTATATCAAACGATAAATCTCTATATTTTATTTCTTCTGGAATTACGCATAATAATACTGGAAATTGTGATCAGGTTAAGGAAATTGTTAACGTTTTAACAAGAAATGGAAATCAAACTATTTTTGGAATTATAGATTGGGATTCAAAAAATAATGGAAATGAAAATATAGTCGTACTTGGGCTAAACCAGCGATACAGTATTGAAAATTATATTTTCGACCCCATTCTACTGGCAGCATTTTTATTAAGAGAAAAAATAAGAACAAGAGAATACTTTGGGTTAGAGGAATTTGAAAACTATTTTGATTTCCCCAAATTTACTAAAAACAAGTTACAGACAATAGTTGATAAAATAATTTCAGATATTAATTCTCAAGATGAACAACAAAGTAATACTACTACTAATATTGTTTACTATAATAGTGGGCAAATTTCTTTAGAAATACCCTTATGGTATTTACATCACCAAGGACATGATTTAGAAAGTAAGATTAAGGAATCATACAAGGAACTGAATAAATATAAAAATTCTGAATCCCTTAAAAGTGAAATTGTCAAAAAAGTTATTGATGATTTACCTGAGTTTATTTCAATGGATTTTATTAACCTATTTCAAAGTTTACTTAACAGATAATACCCCTTTCCTGTGGTCTCCCCTATATCTGTGGCACAAAAAATTTAGCAAATAATAATTAACTGTAAGTATCTAATAATCAGACAGATGTATCGAATGCTTCCCACATACCACGAGACAAACATTTAACCAAAACCTTATTGATTCGTTTGACTAAAAAATCCATTCAAAATAACAGATGAAAGAAAACTCGATTGATTTTAAAAGACTATTCCTATTTTTAATAATCTCTATTTCGGTATCTAATGTTTTTAGATTTGATATTTTTAGTATTGATAAAAGTTTAGAGAAATTGTTGCCAACTTGGATTTATTTGCTACTCACAGCCTTTCTGGAAGGAAGTGGCGTTTTTATTGGAGCTTTAATTTCGATATACTTACTTAGCAAACAACGTGGAATTGAAATTTCACTGCATGGAACTTCAAGAAATAAAGGGTTACTAATGGCAGTTATTCCGATTTTGTTACTAACAATTATAGGCGTAAAAAATGAACAAGGATTGAATCCACATTTATATGGTTTTTTTGCTGTTTCGGGAAGTTTTATTTATTGCATTTTGGAGGAATTTGGTTGGAGGGGATATTTACAAGAAGAATTCAAAAATCAAAACCCTATAAAACGCTATTTATTGATTGGTTTCATTTGGTACTTTTGGCACTTGGCTTTTTTAGGGAACTCGACTGTATATGATAATTTATTCATTCTGGGAATGATGATACTTGGAAGTTGGGGAATTGGGAAAATTGTAGAGTTAACAAAATCTATCGTGGCGAGTGCTTGTTTTCATTTGATAATTCAAATAATGACGTTCAATTCTCTAATTAAAAATGGTATTGACCTAACTCAGAAACTACTAATTTTAGTAATTTCAATTCTACTCTGGATTATTCTGCTCAGAAAATGGGACAAAGAAGGAGAACCTAAATGAACGGATATACAAATTTTCCCACTATCTGTGGCAAACAGAATGAAATCTCGGCAGACAGATTTATTTTTAAGTATCTGATAGTCAGATAGATATGAATAAAAATAGCGTTCTGTGTGCCATAGGTAAAAGGTCAAAATTATCACTATAAAATTGAAACAGCAGAACGATAAAACGAAAAATATTTTGGTACTGACACCAATTTTTGGAACAATAATTTTTGTTGTGCTTTATTTTGTTGCAACACTTTTATATCCAGGTGGTTCACAGGTTGACAAAAACTCAATTGGGTTTAGTTGGGCAAATAATTATTGGTGCAATTTATTAAATGAGAACGCAATTAATGGACAAAACAATCCTGCAAAACCAATAGCTATGGCAGGAATGTTTGTACTTTGTTTGACACTTTCTTTTTTTTGGTTTCTATTTCCCAAAAGCATTATTCTTGACAGAAAACTGAAACTTGCAATTCAAATTTCAGGGACACTTGCTATGACAATTGCTTTCTTTTTGTTCACAAACATTAACCATGACTTAGTAACAAACCTTGCATCAATTTTTGGACTTATCGCAACAATTGGGACTTTCATTGGACTATATAAATCAAGATGGTTTGGGCTTTTTACGTTTGGGCTTTTAAATATTTTACTTGTAGGGCTTAACAATTATGTTTACTACACAAAAGGACTAATTGTGTATTTGCCTGTAATCCAGAAAATTAGTTTTGCGACTTTTTTAATTTGGATTTGCTGCATAAACCTTAAACTTTATCGTAAATAAGAGATATATCACACAACAGAGCGGAATTTTATAAATAATAACTCGGTCTGTGGCACACAGAACGAAATTTATGCAATAACTATTCGTAAGTATTTAATAATCAAATAGATGTGTATAAAAACGTTCTGTGTGCCACAGACCACGGGTCAGGCACACAGAACAAACTACTAAAAAAAGACAATTAAAAGACATACCATATGGGGCTTGACATTAGCATAGAGATAAACAATCATCAAGTAGTTTACAGCGATGACTATTACGATGAACAAAATGACTATTTCAACAAACATAATTTGAGCAGAACTTTTTGTAATCTTATATGCCGACGGAATGTAGTCGAACATGACCCTGAACTTGACCAAATTTCAGGTATAACTGGCGTGGACATTTCTGCAATTCATGAAATGGAAACTTATCCAGAAGAAGAAGGTTTAAAATATCTGCTTGAATCAGCGGATTCAGAAGAAGAAAAGAACGAAATTTTAGAACAAGCCGAAATAGACAAGAACAAACTAACTGGAAATATTGATAAAGTGCTTTTGACAATTAATAATCTTATTGACAAACTCACTGATTTAGACAATCTTCCAAGTCTTTTAATAAAAACCGACTTTGACACTCTCTACAATGACGAATATTTTTCAGATTTTGACACGGAAAAAGGACAAGGTTACATTGGAAATAATTTTGGACAGGACTTGCGAAATTTTAAACGATTTTTAGAGTTTGCTCAAACCAGAGGAACAACAACTGTTTGGTTTATTTACGGCTAAAAAAACAACACCAACGAAAAAGCGTTCGTTGCATCCGTAGGATAACTATTCGTAAATATTTAATAATCAAATAGATGTGTATAAAAAGAGTTCTGTGTGCCACAGATTATGAGTCAAGTTCGTGGTCAAATGCTTATTATAAATCAGTTGATTTTTAATAACTTTGCTCTATGAAACCAGATAAGAAAAAACGCCAATCAAGCCAGTACGACAAGATTTTTAAAGAAAATATCGAAGCCGTAATTTCAAGTATCATGCAAAATGTACTTGAAATTACGCCTGTTTCTATGGAAGAACTGCCCGATGACATTCAGCACACAAAGGAACGGAAACCCGATACTTTAAAGAAAATTACAGACGAAAAAGGGAACACTTTTGTCCTTCAAATTGAGTTTCAAGTAAAAGATGAGGATGAAATGGTATATCGTATGGGAGAGTATTACTTTATGCTTGAACGTAAATACAAACTACCAGTAAAACAATTCGTCATTTTTCTTGGGTCGGATAATCCTAAAATGCCAACTGAACTTGACAGAGAACGATTAAAATTCAGTTATCCACTTGTTTCTCTTTCGACACTCGATTACCATATTTTCCTCAACTCGGACAAACCCGAAGAAATTATCTTGGGCATTTTGGCAAATTTCAAAGGAGAGAACCCCGAAAACGCCCTAAAACAGATACTTGTTCGTGTCAAGGAAACTACCAAAGGAGATTTTTCGTTAAATAGATATTTCAATCAGTTGCGTGTATTGGCTCAACTTCGTAACTTAGAACTAAATTTAAAAAACGCTATGGACAGCATCGCAGAATATATCAAAGAAGAACGAGATGTTCTTTATCTGAGAGGACAAGAAAGAGAGCAAACTAAGTTTGTTTCTTATCTTTTACAAGAGGGTAACAAGACTTTTGAGCAAATTGCAGATATTGCAGGCGTTGCACTTGACTTTGTAAAGTCTGTTCAGAGACATATTTCTGAAAAACAGTAATTGGTTAAATTTTTACACATTGATAATCTTCTGGAAGACAGTCTCCCTGCTATTCATAGCACCAAACATCAACAAACCCCCAAAAACAGGATGTCAGTGAAGGGACAGGACGACGGAGAAAAATCCTAAAAAATTATTCTAAATAAATACCAAGCCAAGTTTCCCAATTTTATGATTGAAGCTGTTTAAACTTTCTGTTTTGATTTGAAACTATTGTATTTTTGAAACAGGTATTTCAAAATTTTAGACATATAGCAGGGCTACATTGAGAAAATTTTGGGATGCCTGATTCAAAAAGACTTAGTTTTCAGACAAAAGAGAAAGTTTAAACAGCTTCATTGAGAAACTTGGCTTTTTTATGTAGAATTCGCCTATTTTTGTGAATATTATGACAACAGATTAGAATTTATGGAAGAATTAGAAAAAGAGAATCAACTTTACAAGGTTCGTCACTCGCTGGCTCAATTGAGAAACTTGGCTTTTTTATGTAGAATTCGCCTATTTTTGTGAATATTATGACAACAGATTAGAATTTATGGAAGAATTAGAAAAAGAGAATCAACTTTACAAGGTTCGTCACTCGCTGGCTCACGTATTGGCACAGGCGGTGCAAAAGAAATTTCCGAATGTAAAATTGGGCTTTGGTCCGCCAGTAGAACATGGGTTTTACTATGATTTTGATTTTGGGGATGAAAAATTTACGGAAGAGGATTTCAAAGATATTGAAAAAGATATGCGTAAAATCATCGGTCAAAAACAAGATTTTGTCCGTGCTGATTTTGACGAAAAAACTGTTTTGGCTGAAATTGCAAAATTTCCGAAAGAAACTTACAAAAATGAAAATATCACTAACCTGATAGAAAGAGGTGAAACTCATTTTTCATTTTACCAAAATGGTCCTTTCATAGACCTTTGTCGTGGACCACACGTAGCAAACACGGGCGAACTACCTGCCAATGGTTTCAAACTATCAATGGTTGCTGGGGCGTATTGGCTCGGAAGTGAGAAAAACCAGATGCTTACTCGTATCTATGCGTATGCGTTTGAATCGCAGGAAGAATTAAAGCAATTCCTTGACCGTAAGGCACTTGCAGAACAGTTCGACCATAAGAAATTGGGTAAAGAACTCCAGATTTTTATGTTTTCTGAACAAGTTGGGAAAGGCTTAACTATGTGGTTGCCTAATGGTGCGGTTATCCGTGACGAGATTGAAAAGTATGCCAAAGAAGTAGAATTTCAGTATGGTTATCAGCGTGTAAATACGCCACATATTACCAAAAAAGAATTGTATCTGACTTCTCAGCACTTGCCCGCCTACGAGGAATCAATGTTTCCGCCTTTGCGTGTGATGGGTGCGGAGGGCGAAGTTGAAGAAGAATTGTACTTGAAACCAATGAATTGTCCGCATCACCATTTGATTTTTGACCATGCACCAAAATCATATCGTGACCTTCCGATTCGTTTGGCAGAATACGGAACTTGCTACCGTTACGAGCAATCGGGCGAATTAAGTGGTTTGATTCGGGTTCGTTGTCTGACAATGAATGATGCTCATATTTATTTGCGTCAAGACCAGTTTGAAGAAGAATTCAAGTCTATTTTGCAGATGTACAAAGAAATGTACGCTACTTTTAAATTGACAGAATTCAAGTTTAGGTTGTCTATTCGTGATAAAGAAAATCGTGAAAAATATAAGGGTAGTCCAGAAATGTGGGATAAAGCTGAAACAATGCTCAAAAAAGCTCTTGACGATTTAGAATTAGATTATTATATTGGCGAAGGCGAGGCAGCATTTTATAGTCCTAAAATTGATATTCAGTTCCGTAATTTGATGGGACGTGAAGAAACTGTTTCGACGATTCAGGTGGATTTCTTGGCGGCAGAAAACTTTAATCTTTCGTACATCAACGAAAATAACGAAGAAGAACGCCCGATTGTCATTCATAGAGCACCGCTTTCTACGCATGAGCGTTTTATTAGTTTCTTGTTGGAATATTACGGTGGGGCTTTCCCGACTTGGTGTTCACCGACACAAGTGATTATTATTCCTGTCAATGATGATTGTATGGAATATTGTCAGGAATTAGAAAGAGATTTGAGAGCGAAAATGGTTCGGGTAAAAATTGATACCAGCAATGCTTCTTTCAATAAAAAAATTCGTACAAATACTATTCAGAAAAACCCTAACATCCTGATTATCGGGAACAAAGAGGTTGAAGAACGTACAGTAACTTTGCGTAGATACGGTTTCCAAGAACAAATTGTTTCTACAAAAGAAGAGTTCATCAAAGATCTTTTAGAAGAAATCTCGACTCGTAAAATGTTAAGAGAACCGATGGGAAGTTTGTTGTAAGGATTTTTTAAAGTTGATAATCCAAAGGCTTTTAATTAAGAATTCAGAACAAAGAATGTAGATTTTAGAAGTAATGTTCCCCGTTAAATATTGCTAAAATCTACATTGCTTGTTCTTGATTATTTTCTTAGTTCAATATTGATGCTTAAAAATCAACAACTCTGTCCTCCCACTAATATTCAAAAACGTATTCTCCTGAACCTGCTTCTACTTCAATGCCTTTTTCGGTCTTTTTTAAATTCTGCAAGCCTAAACTTTCTATCAATTTTGCCCCAGCGAAATCTCCGTTTTTATTCTTAGGTAATGTAATCGTTGCCCTTGTATTGGCTGGTATTTTCATGGTCAATTTAATCTTCCCATCTTCTTTCCATTCCCAACCAGAAGCAATTTCTCCGTAAGGACTATTCAAGGTTGATTTTGCATAATTTAACCTAACAGAAGGTTCAGGTTTTAGATAAAATTGCTTGTAACCCTTTGATTTTGAGTTAATTTCGATTCCTGCGACTACTCTGTACATCCAGTCACCAATTGCCCCATAAGCATAATGATTGAATGAATTCATACCCACATCCTGGAAAGTGCTATCTACTTTTTGCCCGTCCCAACGTTCCCAAATGGTGGTTGCCCCCATTTTTACGGGGTAAAGCCACGAAGGATATTTTTCTTGCAAAAGTAAGTCGTATGCTACATCTGTATAGCCATTTTTTGTCAAGACATGGCATAAATAAGGTGTTCCTAAAAAACCTGTCGAGAGATGATTTTCCCTACTTTTAATATCTTGAACCAAATAATTCGCCGCTTTAGCTTGTAGGTTTTCGGGTAAAAGTCCAAAGTTTAACGCCAAAACATAAGCTGTCTGAGAGTCCGAAGCGATGCGTCCAGCACCAGTTACGTATTGTTCATTAAAGGCTTTTTTGATTTTTTCAAAGACCTCTCCGTACATTTTAGCATCTTCTTCTTTGCCCAATACCAAAGCCGCTTCTTTCACTAAACTTGTGGAATAGGCATAAAAAGCCGTACTGATATAGTCTTTATCGGTATATCCATCTGGTTCGCCATGGCTGTCCATTACAGGTTTGTAAAATAGCCAATCCCCGAAAATACTCCCGTTTTTCCAGAGGTACGAATCCCCTGCTTTTTTACGGATAAATTCTACGTAGGCTTTCATGCTTGGGTACTGATTTTCAAGGAGTTGCTTATCGCCGTAGGTCAAATACATTGTCCACGGGGCAATCACCACAACGTCTCCCCAACCAGCAGAACCTGGTACTGTTGCGGCATCCATTTTATTTAAAATATCAGGTACAACCCAAGGAATAGAACCGTCTGGACGTTGGTCGGCGGCTACGTCTTTCAACCATTTTGTAAAAAATGCCGAAACATCAAAATTATAAGCGGCAGTTCTGCAAAATGCCTGAGCGTCGCCTGTCCAACCTAAACGTTCGTCTCGTTGTGGACAGTCGGTTGGTACATCGACAAAGTTCCCTTTTTGCCCCCACTGAATATTATGTTGCAACTGATTTACCAAAGAATTTGAACATTCAAAAGTACCAGTAGGAGTCATTTTTGAATGAACAACAATACCCGTTAAATTCTCAGTTTTCAAGTCCATACCTTCAATGGCTACGTATCTGAAACCCATAAAAGTAAACCGTGGCTCATACGTTTCTTCGCCTTCGCCCTTGAGTGTATAGGTGAGCATACATTTTGCCTTTCTGAGGTTTTCTGTATAAAAATCTCCGAATTTATCCAATACCTCGGCATGGCGTAAAACGATTTTTGTCCCCTTTGCTCCAGTAACTTTCAGGCGAATCCAACCTACCATATTTTGCCCCATGTCTGCTACCAAAAGTCCTTTCGGAGTACGGAAAATTTTGATTGGTTTCAATTCCTCAATTCGTTCAACCTTCGCACCTTCTGATGCCACAAGGTTTTTATTATCAAAAATTGCAGTGCTTACATTTGTCCATTGACTTTCGTTGAAATTCGCTTCATTCCAGCCTTTCATTTCACGAGTAGCATCATAATTTTCACCATCATAGATTTCATTTACTTTGATTGGACCTTCGTTAGTAGCTTTCCAAGAACCATCCGAAAGTACCCAATCCTCTGTACCATCGGCATATTTTACGTAAATCTGACATAATAACCCCAAGCGTTTTCCGTAATATCCTTTGTTATTGACCCAACCCAAATTGCTCCTAAACCAGCCTTCGCCGAGCATTGTACCAACAGCATTTGCCCCCGAACGAAGCATTTTTGTTACATCATAAACCTGATATTGCAGACGTTTGTGATAGGCTGTCCAACCAGGGGTAAGCACTTCATTCCCGACTTTCTGACCATTCAAACTCAGTTCATAATACCCATGACTCGTCACGTAGGCACGAGCGGAAACGATTTTATTTTTCAGGGCAAAGTTTTTTCTCAACATCAAAGCCTTAGAATTATCAATTTCGGGTAAAGCCTGTGTGGTCGGTTCAATCCACTGAGCTTTCCAATCATTTATCGAAAGCAAACCCATTTCCCAAGAAGCCGTATTGCTCCAATCTGTATCTCGTCCTTGATTATCCCAAACTTTTACTTGCCAAAAATACATTTTGCCAGATTGTAGGGCAGTTCCTTTATAGACTTGTAAAATAGATTCTCCAGAAGGCGTTTTACCAGAATCCCAGACCAAATTCTTTTTCTCGAAAGCCTGAGTTGATGACACCCGAATTTGGTAAGCAGTTTGCAAAATATTTCGTTCCTGAGCCTTCAATTTCCAACTTAATCGAGGGTTCAGTACATCAATCCCCATCGGATTTTGTTGATGTTCACAAGTCATTTCAGTGATTTGTACTTGGGCAAAAATGGAAGAATTGAGCAAAAGGAAAAGAAAGTAGCTAAGGTATTTCATGGGAGGAGGATTTTTTTTCTTGAAAAGGTACAATTTTCTACAAAAATAAATCAAGCAACCAAAAAACTGTCATATACTTCCATGTAATTGATGGGGTTAGGATTTTTTCGATTAGAATAGAGTTTCATTTCAATCCGTTCTTTGGTATCTTAGCGACAAATAAAGCTAAAACTGACAGACAAATGGCATTACCCATTAATATAGAAGATCTTGTAAATGGACAAACCGTAGAATGGGAACGTTTGGAATTTAAGCGAGGTTGGAATCCAGAAGAAATTATTCATACTCTATGTGCCTTCGCTAATGATTTGAATAATTGGGGTGGGGGATATGTGATTGTTGGAATCGAGGAAGACCAAGGGAAAGCTATTTTGCCGCCTTATGGTATCAATCAGACAGATTTGGATTCTATTCAAGGTGAAGTTTTACAGTTAGCCTATCAAATCTTACCAAATTATTTTCCTTTGGTTCAACCTTATTTGCTGGATAATAAACATATTTTAGTGATTTGGTGTCCAGCTGGCGACAATCGCCCTTATACTGCCCCGTCCACACAGGGAAAACAGGCACAACGTCACCCTTATATTAGATTTGGCTCTCGTAGTATTATTGCCAAAGACGATAATCTCAGACGATTACAAGAGTTAACAGCAAGAATTCCTTTCGATGACCGAATCAATGGGAAAGCAAAATTGAATGATTTAGATTTAGGATTGATTCAAGCGTTTCTTCAGGAGGCAAAAAGCGATTTATATGAAGAAAGTAAAAAAATATCATTTTCGGATTTATGCCAAAGAATGTTGATTGCAAAAGGTCCCGAAGAATTAATTAGACCATTGAACGTTGGAGTTTTATTTTTTTGCCGTGAACCTGAAAAATACTTGGAAAGATGTTGGATAGAATTAGTGGTTCATCATGATAATACAGGTAGAAATTTCACAGAAAAATATTTCAAAGGTCCACTACATCATCAGCTGAGGGGTATTTTAGAATATTTCAAAACAAATGTTATTCAGGAAAGAATCATAAAAGTTAATGGACAAGCAGAAGCTGAAAGGTATATCAACTATCCGTTTGGGGCATTAGAAGAAGCATTGGCTAATGCAGTTTATCATAAAAGCTATGAATTAGGCAAACCCATAGAAGTACAATTATGGGATGATAAAATTGAGATTCTGAGTTTTCCAGGACCTGTTCCACCAGTTGATGCTCAGATTTTAAAACAAAATCAAAGAATCATTGCCAGAGATTATAGGAACAGAAGAATTGGCGATTTTTTGAAAGAACTAAGACTAACAGAAGGTAGAGGAACAGGTTTTCCAGTTATTTATAGAACCTTGGCATCGAACGATTCTCCAAAACCAATATTTGAAACAGATGAACAAAGTACTTATTTTTTGACAACTATTTTTGCGAAGAAAGTTTTAGTCAAAGAAAACCAACATTGAACTTTTTGGAGAAATGTGTACTTTTATGGCTACAAAAAACAATTGAACCCAATGTCAAATTTTCAATACCCTGTCAGTACAGCAAGAGAAGCACTTAGTGTTACAGCTCCTATGTTTGATGCTGATATTTTCAAGAATAAGCTCTTTGTTGATTTAGACGAAGTAAGAGGGGGGGATTTTATAGAACAAATTACCTATCGTTTGGGTATGGAACCAGATGGTTTCATGCCAACTAATGACTATATCAAAATTCTATTTTCTGGGCATATTGGTTGTGGAAAAACCGTTGAGTTAATGCGTCTGCACAGGGATTTGGATATGCCCACTAAATATTTGTCCATCTTCATTAGTGTTGAAGACGAATTGGTCTATTCCAGATTTGAACCAGAAGATTTTTATGTGTTATTGATTACGAAACTCGTCCAAGAATTAAAAAAACGTGGAATAACTAAAGACACTGCTTCGTTGGAAAGGTTGGCAAATCTAATTTTGAGTAGTGAAGAAGTAGAAGAAATAGATAAAGAATCTCTTAAAGATGAAGTATCTGCTGAGGCTGGCATCGGAGTTAGTTTTTTAAATTTCTTGAAATTAGGGCTAAATCTAAAAACTACACTTGCCAACGAATCTGAATCTTCAAAAAAAATCAGAAGAGAGGTAAGAAGTAATTTATTGCATATTATTCAGGTTTTTAATACCTATCTTACCGAGATTAGGGAGGAAATTAAAAAGCAAAATCAAGGACAAGATATTTTGTTTATTATTGATGGTTTCGAGAAAATCCAATTAGACAAATACCAAAAAGTACTTATTCAAGATGCGAATGCTCTTACGGATTTACAGTGTAATCTTATTCTGAGTATCCCTATCAATTCGTTTTATCATATTACGGATACTCCTATGTATTTTTCTGAGAAATATGTGGTACCGATGATAAAGGTTGATAAGCCAGAATCAGCCGAGAAACTCAAAGAAATTGTTGGGAGAAGAATCAATATTGACGCTCTTTTTGAAAATGATTCGTCAATAGAAAAGTGCATAGAATTCTCTGGAGGGTGCATTCGGCAACTTTTTGAAATCATCAATGCCGCTGTTTTGAAAACAGTTGGACGTTCAAAAATAAATACTGCCATTGTTGATAATGTAATAGAAATGTTGGGCGGAAGAATGCGTGAACGCCTTGATAGTAAGCACGTTGAGATTTTGAAAAATGGAAATTTCCAACCAGCCGACGAACCTGTACGTTGGATGTTATACGGCTTAATTTTGTTAAAATACAATGGTATAAAATCTATTCGACTTAATCCACTTTTAGAAAAATACATGAAAGATGCTGGCGAACTTGGAGCAAAATAAAGTTTATAACGAAAACCTACTCGACGAAATCCATTTTGCTCTTCAGGAACGAACTGAGCCTACTGTTGTGATGATGAGCGTTCCTGACTACAACCTGCAAGTGCGACTAAAAGAGCGATTAAAATCAAAATTGCCAGCGTATTCTTTTTATGATATTAACCTTACGCCTTTGCAGGTGGTATCGTTACACCAAACGCTTCAGAAGGAATTACCACAGTATATTGTTGATTCTGAACGTGTAAGCTATTGCGTGAATGTATTGGGCTTAGAAAATAGCCGTTTGACTTCTGAAAATGGACAAATTATTGACTCTGGTTTGATTGCCCAATTAAACTTTGAGCGAGAAATTATTTTCCGAAAACCCAATTATATTACTATTCTCTGGGGTGACCATGAATTTTTTGTGCAAATACAACGCAAAGCACCTGATTTATGGAGTTGGGTCACCAATTTCTTTGTCTTTAAACAAGATGAAGTGTATGAAGAAAAAGCCCTTAGCCCAGCACCTACCCAAACGCCTGCCAAACTACCCGTACGAGAAGAGTACATCAATAGCCTTAAAGATAAATTAGAACACTTGCCCCTGAACGACCCTGACAAAGGTAGAGGTATGAAAGAACGACTAAATCTTTACAGCCTTTTAGCAAATGAATACGCTAATTATTTTGATTATGACCAAGCCAAAGAATATTACGAAAATGCGATTGGGCTTTCTAATAAGCTAAATATTAATGGATATAATTTGAATAAATTACTTTTTGAATATGGGCAATTGAATTTAGATTTTAGAAAATTTGACAAATCATTGTCCTTATACACAGAAGTGCTACAAAAATGTTCTGATGAAAAAGATTTAGAAAATATTGGAAATACTTATCACCAAATTGGAATGGTATATCAAAATCAGAGAATTTGGGATAAAGCATTAGAAAATTACCAAGAGGCTATTAAATGGAAAGAAAAAACGGGGCAAGGACACGAATTAGGGGGTACTTTTCATCAAATTGGGATGAACTATGAGGAACAAAGAATTTGGGACAAAGCATTAGAAAATTATCAAGAAGCGATTAAATGGCATGAAGAAACGGGGCAAGAACATGAATTAGGGGGTACTTATCACCAAATTGGAAGGGTATATGAGGAACAAAGAATTTGGGATAAAGCATTAGAAAATTACCAAGAGGCGATTAAATGGAAAGAAAAAACGGGGCAAGAACATCTATTAGGAAGTACTTATCATCACATTGGACGGGTTTATGAAGAGCAAAGAATTTGGGATAAAGCATTAGAAAATTACCATGAGGCTATTAATTGGTATGAAAAAACTGGTCAAGTACATCTATTAGGAAGTACTTATCATCACATTGGACGGGTTTATGAAGAACAAAGAATTTGGGATAAAGCATTAGAAAATTACCATGAGGCTATCAATTGGTATGAAAAAACTGGTCAAGTACATGAATTAGGAGGTACTTTTCACCAAATTGGAATGGTCTATGAAGAGCAAAGAATTGGGGACAAAGCTTTAGAAAATTATCAAAAGGCTATTGAATGGAAAGAAAAAACAGGACAAGAACATGAATTAGGAGGTACTTATCACCAAATTGGAAGGGTATATCAGGAACAAAAAATTTGGGATAAGGCTTTAGAAAATTACCAAGAAGCTATTGAATGGAAAGAAAAAACAGAGCAAGAACATGAATTAGGAATTACTTATCACCAAATCGGAAGGGTACATGAGGAGCAAGAAAAACACTCACTTGCTTTAGAAAATTATGAAAAGAGTTTTTCCCTAATGCCTGATTATTTTGAAAGTGAAAGAGAAATGGTAAATAGGTCTATTGAACGAGTACAAGGAAAAATGGTTTCTCAAAATCCATAAAAAAATCCCCGAATTTGATTCGGGGATTTTTTTATAAAACCTTATTCATATTGTTCATCTACAACCTCATACCTACTCCTATAAAAGCCTAAAAATCCTATTGCACCTTCGCTAACCACAAAGACGCATTGATGTGCAAAGCTGGGTGGGCAGTATTGCCAGAAGGAACATCGGCAGACCAACCGTTGAATAGGTTATCGCCTGTGTCGCCCGTGCCATCGTCAGAGGGGGAGCTGTCTCCTACAAAAACAATTCTTCCCGTTCCGTAGGTAGAAAGCAACGCCATTACCTTGGTATTGTCGCCAACATTGGCACTTGTCCGCCAGAACAATCCTTGCACATTGGCATTGGTTGTAGGCGTAATTGTAGCAGTTGCACCGTTATAAAAAGATAATTTTGAAGCCGTACCAGCCAAACCATTCAACACTTTTTGGGCATTTGTGTTTGTTCCTGTGTAAACTTTTGTTGTTGGCTGTTCGCTAATATCCACAAAATCAACAATGAAACCAAACGGATTATTATTGTTAATTCCGTTATTGGTCATCAAATCATTTACTACTCTCGGCGAGTCAAAACCATCACCATCTCTGTCAGACGGATTGTATCCATTGGCATCCGTTCCAGCAGTTGTTGCGGCGGTGTGGTCAGTTACAATCATTAAACCACCCCCGTTCGAGACAAAATTAAAGATTGCCGTTTTCTCGGAAGCCGTAAACAAACGGTTCGGTTCAATTATCATATAGACATCATAGTTACTCAAATCTTGTGGGTTGGCAGCATTGCCGTACGTAATAGCCGTTCCGCTTGGTAGTGTTTCTACTAACTGACCTCTTTTTACCAATTCAACAGCCCAAGCAGACATTGCACCTTTCCAGTAACTCTCTGACGTAGTGGAAGTTATACCTGTATATGAAGGTGTTGGAATACGTTGAGCCGCACTTTCAACAGAAGTCCCACCCGTAAATTTCGGGATATTTGCCGTTCCGTCAGCATCAATTAACCAGTCTGCACTGCCTGCATTTTCGTATTTTGTGGCATCAAACAAGAATTTTTTACCTGTGATTCCGCCCGTTCCGCCACCAGCATTGTCGTTGATGGTAATATCATCAATATTAATTCGGTTTGTACCGCCCGTAATTTTACGAATTTCTATACGAACCGTTCCCGTGAGTGTTAGAGTAAAAGTCTGAGTTTGCAGTGTTGAAGTTGTAGTGACATTACTACCAGACTGTGTCCATGAACTACCAGAATTGGTTGAGTACCAAAGCCCCCAAGTAGATGCCACGTCTGAACCATAAGTTGCGTGTTTTACAGTAACCGTGCTGATACCCGTTGTTTGGTTGAAAAGCATCGTAATCTTACCTGTATTACGTACCCGTGCAGACCATGTACCTGCTTTTACGTCTGAGGCAGAATTGGCAATCAGGGCATCAAATAAATTCCAAGATTTTGCTTGAAGCGTTACATTATCGCCACTACTCGAACCCGTCGGGGCAACATCATAAGAGCCTTTCGGACTTGAAGCACCTACTTCAAAACCTTCTGTCAGGGCAACAGCTTGGATTTTCGCAGCTCTCGCAGGGTTTGAATTAGCATTGTCTGGAGTTAAATTATCAATGGAATGACAACTTGTAAGGATTGAGCCAATCGTGAGGGTGGCTATCAGCGAGTACTTAAACTTAGGGAAATGAATCATAATTGTTTTGGATTTTGGATTAAACAGTTGCTTTAAAATAGTTACTAATGATGAAATTAATAATACTATTACAAATATTCAAAACTATCCGCAAATAATACGTTTCTTGTGGGTTAAATTATTGTCATTTTTGGGTTAGTGAAAAACCCGCTCGCACCAAATTGTCTATCAGTAATTCTATTGTACATTTGTACTTCTAAGGTAAATACTTCAAGTAAAAAATGAAAATAAGAGTAGGACAAGGTTACGACGTACATCGTCTGGAAGAAGGACGAGATTTTTGGTTGGGAGGTATCAAAATTCCTCATACACACGGTGCTG
>JAAFJL010000012.1 GCA_013298865.1 Cytophagales bacterium
TCAATAATCTTGACTTTCGTGATAATATCTTTTGGATTGGATGTGGGTTACACAATCTTAGAATAAGACACAGAATCAAAACATAAAATCTCACAAGTTCCAACAATTATCCTAATAAAGTTTAATTAGAATAAGTAAAAACTTGGGTTGATTTGGTGGTATAACCTGGCACTATGTTGTTTGGTGACCATGAATAAGGCAGTACTTTATTCGTTAAATCTATTTTTGTGACTAAACCACAAGTATTTTTTTGATTAATATAAGTACTTTCATTGCCTTGTTGCATTTTTCCATCACCTGCAGTATGTGCAAAATACTGAAATTTATCAACTACGCCATCTTCGCCCATTTCATTTTTGATGATTGGAAAACCTTTGAATTTTGGCAAAGTAATCTCCGCCCGAAGAGCATTATTATATTCAATGGTACTGTAAGAATTTAGTTTTCCATCAGTATAGGTTTCAGACTTTGTATTTTGGCGATTTTCATCATAGATAAAACTACTATATCCGAATTTTTCTTTGATTTTCAGCACCAAACCATTTTGAATTGTGTAGGGCTTAGCAACGATTCCTGTGCTTGATTTTTCGACGTAATCAATTAAAAGTCCCTTACTATCGAAGGTCGAAGTAATCATTGTTCCGTCATCTTTACGGCTTTCACGAGCAGTCAGAACATCTCCAGAATCGTAGAGATATTTAATATTTTCCACGGAAGTTATCCCTTTTCTGTTGGTATAACTTATTTCGGCAGTGGCAAGTCGGTCATTGGCATAAGTATATTTCTCAAGCCAAGAAGTTTGTACTATTGCAACTCCTGGTTGGGCATTGATAGTTTTTATAGATTTTTCAATCAAAAATCCATTGCTATTATAAGTAAATTTTTGAATTTCTTGGGCTTCCGCTTTTGTTGCTCGGTCTATCACAAGTAACCTTTTAATTAGATTCCCTTGTATATCGTATTGATAATCAATAGTTTCTATTTGTTTATAAGAATTATTTGGATTTTGAATTTCATTAACTGATTTCAAAACCTTGCAATTCTTAGCAACTTTTAGCGTGTTTTCAATCGAATCTGATTTACAATTAATCAAAAATATAATCATCGCAATGATAAATGTTAATCGGAAAATGAGGTTTTTTTTCATGGTGTTTTTGTTTTAAAATGTTCTTGAAATACAAGACGAGAACTTGAGGTAAAACGCTGTAAAGATTTTAATGATTACCGCAAAGATGCTGTGGAAGCAATATGATGGTGTCATTCCGCTTTTGCGGTTAATTCCAATTCCTACAAACAAAAAAACACCCTGTTCGATACATCAAACAGGGTGTTTTCAATGAAATGTAATCCTCTATTTCTTCTTGCTCAATTTTCGAACTTTTCTTTCCAATTTCGCAATTTTCTTATTTTGTTCAATAACATAAAGCGTCAATTCTTCTACTTTTTGCAAAAGCAATGCCTGCGTTTCTGCAAGGTCGATACCATTTTTGGTTACGTCTGCCGTTGATGGGATTTCGGGTAAATGATTATTGGCTTTGATATAACTCTCTACTTCTGACAATGGACGAAGTTTGTAGTCTTTATCAAATACAAAATCTGCCCAAAAGGTTGTACCATTGGTTGCTACACGGACTTTCTCCGTCAAAATTCCCCCTGCAATTGCCATTTTGTAAGTGCTTCCTGCGGGAATGCTTACGCCTGTACCTACTGTGATTCCGTTTGGAAAGCCAACAGGTGCTTGTCCGACGGTCTTAAATGTGACAATTCCACATATTAAAAGAAAGGATGCTAATTTTTTCATATCGTTAATTTGTTTTTCTAAATGATATTCAAATTTAGGAAATTTTATGGTTTGGTGCTATTTATGAATAGAAAAAGTATGTACCGTTTACTAAATGATTCTTCTCCCTTAAAGTAAAAAAACGTTATGTTCTGTCATTGCGAGGCACGAATCGGAGTTTCGCAAACCAATCTGTTAGTTTACCGGCAGAGGATTTTAAACACCCTTTCATCAATCCGACAGATTGCTTCGCTGAAAAAGCTCGCAATGACAGAGCTTGACGTTTTTACAACCCAAACCGCAACAACCCACCATTCACATACCGTAAAATTGCCCCCGTTTTATACTCCAAATCCTTCGCCCTTGCTAAATTAGTCCCTATCATTACGTTATGCCCGTTTAAAATTACCTTATCCGTTACCAGCGGCTGTCTATTCAAATTCCAAGTGCTACTACTCTCCCAATTGCCATTGATGATGCTGATGATTTCGTTCATATTCACATTGCTTTCATACGCTCCCATATCGGTTTTGCCGCCTTTGGGTCTTGGGTTTCTGTCCAAATCGAGCGGACTTACGCCTATATCATCGCCTGTGTTGATGCAGGGGGACGAATCTTTTAGGCGATAATCTCCCAAATTTGCCAAGCTAAGACTACCAAAACCACTGCCCAAAGGACTCACAAACTGAGGATTAACCGTATTGCCATTCAGATTGCCTGTACCTGATGTTACGCCCTGCACCAAACTATATGTGATGGTATAGGTTACTAAACCTGAAGTGTTTATTCCAGCAGAAGCATTGCCATAAATTAGATTATTTTTTAGGGTGTTGTTTGATATTCCAAATGAATTAACATTAATCCCATCATTACCATTTGAGGCTATGGTGCTATTGCTAATGTTTGTTTGTATAGTTCCGTCTAAACTTATATAAACCCCATACCTACCATTATTGGCCATGAGGCTATTGTTGATAGTTAGTGCATCGGCATTTAAGGTTCTGACACCGTCACCATTATTCCCTGAGATGATGCTATTAGCAATGGTGGTGTTGTTTCCTTTTACAATTATTCCAAAATTATTATCAATTACTTTATTGTGCTTAATAAGAGTGTTTGTGCTTCCAGAATTAAGCCTAACACCATCTAAAATTCCAGCACCCCTAATCGTAAAACCATCTAAACTGGCATTTGAGCCATTTATTACTACCACATTTTGAGAGTTATCAGTACGGTTGGTAGTAAAATTAAAAGGGGTATCATCACCAGCCAAATCTCCCGAAAGGGTAGTTTCGTTGGTGGTTTGTATCAAAGCCATATTGCGTTGGTTGATGCTTTTTTCTGTTCCTGCAAAACCGCCATAAAGCCTCATGCCTGCTGGGATAGTGTAAGGAAAATTTACATCATCAAAGGCTGGTTTATAAGTTGCTTTTGCTACATAAACATCAAAAAGGTCATTGCAGGCATTGGGTGTTAGGGCAGAATGTAAATTATTAAAGGGACTTAACCATGAACTCCCATTGCCAGGGACAAGAGCATTCACATATTTCACCTGCCCCGTTACAAAATTAGAGGCATCGCCTGTTTTGTCAAAGTTGTTTAATGTACCGTGATTGGTGCCTACGGCATCTTGCACTTGTGTAATGAGGGGGTTGTTATCATGCGGTACGCCGTTGTTGAAATTGTAGGCTACCACTAAATTGCTGGCGTTGGGTGTTTTGCAAAATCTTTCATTGGCTATTTCGGTAGCTGTTTTGCCAAAAGACCAGATGCGTACTTCGTCTATTTCGCCTTTGAAGAAATTTTGGTTATTTACTTTTCTGCCTATTTGTAGGGGGTAGTTGTTAGTAGTATTGTTATTGGCATCATCAGTAACATTGCCACCTTCTTGATCGCCATCAATATAGAGTTTAAATACACCTAACGCTCGCACAAAGGCTACATGATGCCATTTTCCATCATTGACGGCGGTGGCAGAAGTTACCTCTTTGAAAGTTGTACCGTCCCATTGTCCCACTTTTATTTTATGACGGTCAGCAACTACGGGATAATTTACATTCAAATACCTGATTTCAAAAGGATAAGGGTCGCTGATAGAGGCACTTTGGTCATTTCTTTTGGTAATGATGTCATTATCGTAGGAATAGAACTGACCCGATGGCGTGGGCTGGTTTGGGTCAGGTTTTATCCAACAGCTTACCGTAAAGTCTTGATTGGTAGCAAAATTACCAACGGCACTTGGTATCGAAACATAATCATCGCTACCATCAAAATTGAGGGCTACGTTTTGGGGCGTATTGTCGCCAACCATGATACTGAATAAGGCTATCCTTGCCGCAGGACTTGGAGTAGTTTGAAATTGGGCTGTTACCGAAACAATGTACTCGTTTTCGTTGCCAGTAACATTGAAGCCCACAAATTGCCCTGCATTGCTGCCTGTTTGTGTAGCGGTGTTTCCCAAATTGGTAGTGGCAATTACATTGATAATATTATTAGTGGCACTTGCAGCATTGCTTACATAGGCATACACCCGACAAGCAAATTTTCGTACATTATTGCCTTTCATTTCTATAAAAATATTATTATTGGAATTGGTGGTAGAGATAACCCCAGCCGAATTAGTGATAGCACCGCCATTGGTAGTGATAACATAGCTAAAATCATTTTGAGGTGAAGGTCCCGACACCACGTAAGGCGTAGGTTGCAAGCCAGTAGGGAATAATTCTTGCGTAAAAGAATAACCCCCAATGCCATAGAAAGTGTTTTGGGCGGCATTGTTGAAGGCAACTATTTGTGCCTGTGCTGTGAATGAGCATAAGGCAAGGAAAAGGATGGTAAGATTTTTCATTTTATTAGTATGTTATTTTTTCAAATTTAAAGATAAAATGTTGTATTTTAAGGGGTTGGGAAAAACGTCAAGCTCTGTCATTGCGAGCGTAGCGAAGCAATCTGTTAGCTTACGGGCAGAGGATTTCAAACTCCTTTTCATCATTCCGACAGATTGCTTCGCTGAAAAAGCTCGCAATGACAGGCTTAAAAAACGCTAAAAAAATCCCCATCACAGACGAAGATTTTTTTGTATTACCTTTTCTAAAAATTCACATAGAGTCGCATAGACTCCCTGTAAATGGGTTTTGGTGTGTTTATGGAAATTTCTCTTATTGCTTGATAACCAATACATTAAACTTTGTACCAGTTGGCATATTCGTATTAAATTGCTCTAAATAAATGGTCCAATTTGTACCAGTCCAAAATACTCCAAACGGACTATTTAGATAAGTTCCGAATGCGTGGGTAACAATCAAAATATCAGTAGCATTATTGGCTAAGGTCGTATTGGGGATGGTCATAGAACCTCCCGATGTACCAGTTCCATTTGTAGTGTTTCCAGCAGTAGCTGTAATGACAAATGCCGCACGGTTAGTGCCTGATACTTTTATGGCTCCGTCCATTTCTAAGGCAGTACCGCCCGAAGTCATGTTTTCAATTTTAACAGTAGGGTTGGTATTGGTATTATTGACAAAAAAACCTCCTGACCCTGTTTCTGAATCTCCTCTAACGCCAAAATTAGATAAACTGGCTCCCGCTATGCCAACACCCGAAGTTGAATATCCGTTTACCCCAACCCCAGAACCATTAGTGCTGACTCCATAAACGCCAGTAAAATTCCCTTCACTTTTTAGACCGATACCATTTGTATTGGTATTATTGAAAGATGCAGCAGGAGCTAAATTTAGGTTAGAAGTCAGATTCATGGTTCCTGTAACTTCCAAGGCTTTACCCCCAACGTTAAGGTTTTTAAGTTCTACCGTTGATTGAGAAGCCGTATTATTTTGAAAATAACCCGCTTGTCCCGTTACTGAAAATCCTCCCACACCATTGCCCGAACTACTATTTCCTTCAATTCCTCTTCCAGCAAATGAATCGCCCAAAACAGCGGTGCCGTTGGTACTTTGAGCTCTCACGCCCATAAATGTACCTATTGCCTTAATAGCCACTCCATTTGCGTTTGTGTTTGTGGCAGTAATACCATCACCATTTTTATCGGTAGTTTGTACGATTGTACCCGTAACATCCAAGGCTTTGCCCCCAATTGTATTGTTTAAAATTCTGGCAGTGGCATTTGAATTTACGGTTGTGGTATTGGTTGTATTTTCAACAAAAATACCAGAGCCTGATTGTGCAAAAAAAACACCAGCAGCACCTGTTGAGCCAGCTATACCTTTTACACCAGTGCCACTCTGAGTAAAGCCAGAAACTCCTGTTCCCGTATTTGCCGTTCCATCTAAACCTATTCCAAATGTGGCACTATTTGTACCACGCAGAATACCTAAATTATTAGCACTTCCACTTAAATCAATTGGAACTTCGCCAATAGTAGCACGTTTCCAACCACCATTATAGATATACAAATCTTTCAAGTCGGTATCATAGACCATCAACCCTACAACAAGCGTAGGAAAAGGTATAGCAATAGCACCTCGTTGAGCGGTAGTCATGCGGGGAATCAGAAATCCTTGGGTGGTGGAATTAGCCTCAAAAACTGCTGAGGTAATGGTGGAGGGTGCACCAACGGTCAATTTGTTCGTTACCACCGCTGGATTTAGGATGAGGGCTTGGGCAAAAATTTGCGAAACTGAGCTAATCGTGATGAGTAAAGAGAGTAAGAGGGTTGTCTTTTTCATGAGTGGGTATTCGGGTTATTATTGATTTTTGTATCTTAAAAGTAAATCGACATTGTGCAGTCTGCAAGTTTTAGGGCGTTAATTAGCTGATTTTCAAGGCAAAATACTCATTGTAAGTATCATTTTTACTTGAAAATTTGTAGATTTGTGTAAGAGACCACATAATTTTTTTGATGTAACATGGAAGAAAATCCAGATTTAGAATATGCCATTTCGGAGTCAATCAGGCTTTGGCTTGACTATTCAAAAAATCAGCAATTAGAAGATAATTTCGATAAATCCATTATTGAAAAAAGCCCTATTGGCATCTTGTCGAGGTCGAGCCAAATAGTAGTTTCGGTTTTTCAGAACAAAACCCAGAAGGCAGAATATATCAGTCCAAACGTAAAAGATATGTTTGGCTACGACGAAAACAGCGATAGTCTTTTGGGAATGATGCAGTGGATGAAATTGATTGCTTGGGAGCATATTTTTTATCCAATATATGCGTTCAGAATTCATCAAAAATTCATGAAAGCTATTCCCATGAATGAGCGATTCAATATCAAAATATTTTATTGTGGATTGAAACTCAAAAACCGTTGGGGCAGAATACTCCGTTTGTTTGTGCAGACCAATCCACTCGAAACCGATGAAGAAGGTGAAGCAGTCAGGACGCTTTCATTGTGCCATGATATTGCCCCATACTTAAAAAATAATGATTGGTGGATAAGGTACAGCTACGGCGAAAAGCCCCAAAAGGTCAAATATCACCATTCGGTAGGTAATAAATCTTATGACCATGACATACTTTCTGAGCGAGAAATAGAAATCCTAAAACTCATAGCCGATGGCTACGAATCAAAAGAAATTGCCGATAAATTATTTTTATCAAAAGTCACGATAGACACCCACCGCCGCAACATGATTGACCGCATGGGCGTTATAGACACAACGGCATTAATGCACTTGGCGAGACTTTGTGAGATGATATGATAAAATGAGTTATAAAAATGGTTGATATTACTCATAATCCAGATATATTTGAGTAATAAAATCCCAAAAATATTCTCCATGTTCATTCTCACAAACACTAACTCAATCGCCAACCACTTTATCGCTGAGATGCGGGATGTGAATGTTCAGCAAGATGCTATGCGTTTTCGTAAAAATATGGGGCGTCTGGGGGAGATTTTGGCTTATGAAGTTTCTAAAACTTTGATGTATCAAAACACAACGGTTCAAAGTCCATTGGCAGAAGCTACTACGAATTTATTGAGCGAACAACCTGTTTTAGTCGCAATTCTTCGAGCAAGTTTGCCTTTTCATCATGGTTTTTTGAATATCTTTGACCGTGCAGAAAATGCTTTTATTGGTGCGTACAGAGGTAAACATCGCCCAGATGAGACATTTGATATTCAGATGGATTATTTAGCCAGTCCAGATTTAAGCAACAAAACCATCATTCTTATCGACCCGATGTTGGCAACGGGCAAATCATTAGTAAAATCTTACGAAGCCTTATTGACCTACGGAAAACCTGTCCGAACTATCATTGCAGCCGCCATTGCCGCACCCGAAGGATTGAAATATTTACAAGAACAAATCCCCGAAGCTGACTTTTTTATTGGGTCAGTTGATGAAAAATTGAACCATAAATTCTATATCATCCCAGGTCTGGGAGATGCTGGTGATTTATCTTACGGAGGAAAACTGTGAGCAAACTTATTTCATTGGCATTGTAATGAATGCTTCCGCAGCTTTTACTCCAAATTCTCGTCCTCTGAAATCTTCAGAAGCGGTGTGTCCACAAGCATAAATATCCAGAGGATTTTGGCTTACATGACAATAAACCGCCTTACGTTTTTGTTCTTGAAAGTCCGTAATATCCACATATTCATTGGGGTGAAAAAGTTGTGTTTGGTCTCCCGCACAAACTTCATAGTAAGATAATTTGAAAGTTTTTCCCAAGACAATCCAAGCATCATGCGTCATGATACTGGCGGCGACGTGGTCTGGGTGTGTATCAAGGGGCCAATGAGTGAAAACAATATCTGGATTTTCTGATTTAATGAAGTCTCTAACTTTCTTTCGCCATTCTGCATTAACGAAAGTCGCACCGTCTATTTGTCCTAAAAAAACTGGTTTAGCATTCATGATTTTACAAGCATTCTCAGCTTCGAGTTTTCTCACTTTTGCTGCTTCTTCCAAATTCTTTCCACTGACATTTGCTTCACCCGTGGTGAGATATGCAACTGTAACAGAATGTCCCTGAGACGAAAATTTAGAAAGAGTTCCTCCACAACCACTTTCGGGGTCATCGGGATGTCCGCCAATGCAAAGTACTTTCAACTTCTTTTCTTTGTAAGATATTTCACTGAGATTTGCAACTGAAAACAATCCCAAACTATTAGCTAAGAATTTTCTACGGTTTGTCATTGGAGAAAGAGTTTTTTGATAATTTAGCGAAAATATAAACAAAAAAAACTCCCCACCGAAAGGTAGAGAGTTTTTAATTTTTGATTCTTCTTTTGGAAGTAAATCCTAATAACGGTAATGCTCAGACTTAAATGGTCCTTCTACATTTACGCCGATATATTCAGCTTGGTCAGTTTCTAATGTTTCCAAAGTAACTCCGATGTGGGCCAAGTGCAACATTGCAACTTTCTCATCCAAATGCTTAGGAAGAATATACAATTTCTTCTCGTATTTGTCAGTATTACACCATAATTCTAACTGGGCCAAAGTTTGGTTTGTGAATGAATTTGACATTACAAAAGATGGATGTCCCATTGCACAACCTAAATTTACTAAACGACCTTCAGCCAAAACTACAATTTCTTTTCCATCAATATTATACAAATCAACTTGTGGTTTGATTTGCTCTTTTGTAGAACCATAAGTTCCGTTCAACCAAGCCATGTCAATTTCGTTGTCGAAGTGACCAATGTTACAAACGATTGCCTTATCTTTCATTGCTCTGAAATGACGCTCACGAATGATTTTCAAGTTACCAGTTGCTGTAACGAAGATGTTAGCACGCAAAGCTGCTTGATCCATCGTAACTACTTCGTAACCGTCCATTGCGGCTTGTAAAGCACAAATTGGGTCAATTTCTGTTACTAAAACTCTACAACCTGCACCTCTCAATGAATCAGCCGAACCTTTACCTACGTCACCATAACCAGCAACAACAGCAACTTTTCCAGCCAACATAATATCAGTAGCACGACGGATTGAATCTACTAATGATTCTTTACAGCCGTACTTATTATCAAATTTTGACTTTGTTACAGAGTCGTTAACGTTGATGGCAGGAAGGTATAAAGTTCCGTTTTTCAAACGCTCATACAAACGGTGAACACCCGTTGTAGTTTCTTCTGAAAGCCCTTTGATTCCGTCGATTAATTCTGGGTATTCGTCAAAAACCATGTTTGTCAAATCACCACCATCATCCAAAATCATATTCAATTGCTGACGCTCTTCTCCGAAAAACAAAGTTTGCTCGATACACCAGTTGAATTCTTCTTCGTTCATGCCTTTCCATGCGTACACTGGAATACCAGCAGCAGCAATTGCAGCAGCAGCGTGATCTTGTGTAGAGAAAATGTTACATGATGACCAAGTTACATCAGCACCCAAAGCTGTTAATGTTTCGATTAAAACAGCAGTCTGAATTGTCATGTGAAGACAACCTGCGATTCTTGCACCTTTTAGTGGCTGAGATTCACCAAATTCAGCACGAAGAGCCATCAAACCTGGCATTTCAGCTTCTGCTAAACGAATTTCTTTACGACCCCACTCTGCAAGAGCGATGTCTTTAACTTTGTACGGTACGTACTGTTGTGTTGCAGTTGACATTTTTATATTTGCTTTAAGCCTTGAGTTTTAAGCCTTGAGCTTTGAGGAAACTCAAAACTCATAGCTCATAGCTCACCGCTATTTCTTAGAATAATACAAAATTACAGTCTTTTCAGAAAATAATAAAACGATTCTGACAAATCATTTACAAATCGTCTTAATTTTGGATATTAACCAACTAAAATGGGTAATTTTTAGATTTTTTATCTAAAAATTACCCATTTTAAAGTTAAACATATAATTTCAATTTGTCTAAAAAACTACACTCCTTTCATTGTAAGTGCAATTCTTTTCCTTCCTAAATCCACTTCTACAACTCTCACTTGTACGTGTTGTTGCAATTTTACTACTTGGTTAGGGTCAGACACATATTGATTTGCCAATTGTGAGATATGTACCAAACCATCTTGTTTTACACCAACATCCACAAAACAGCCAAATGCGGTAATATTGGTAACGATTCCTGGTAAAACCATGCCTTCTCTGAGGTCTTCGGGTTTCTTGACATTGGGGTCAAACTCGAAAGCTGTCAGTTGTTCACGTGGGTCACGAGAAGGCTTTTCTAATTCTTTTAAAATATCTTGTAACGTCAATAATCCTGTTTTTTCAGAAATGTATTCTTTCAAATTGAGTCTTGTCCGTAATTCTTTAGAAGTCATTAAATCTTTCACGGTACATTTCAAATCTTTCGCCATTTGTTCTACAACGGGATAGGTCTCAGGGTGAACAGCCGAGTTATCTAACGGGTTTTTGGCATCATGAATTCTAAGAAAACCAGCACATTGTTCAAAGGCTTTGTCGCCCAAACGTGCTACTTTTTTGATTTGTTGACGAGAAGTAAAAGCTCCATTCTCTTGTCTGAATTTTACAATATTGGCTGCAATCGCTGGTCCAAGTCCTGCCACATAGCTCAATAAATGTTTTGATGCCGTGTTCAAATTTACACCTACTGCATTTACGCAACTTTCCACGACAGAATCTAATGAACTTTTCAACATTGATTGGTCAACGTCGTGCTGGTATTGCCCTACTCCAATTGATTTAGCGTCAATTTTAACCAATTCTGCCAAAGGATCCATCAATCTTCGACCAATCGAAATCGCCCCACGTACAGTTACATCTTTATCTGGAAATTCTTCTCTGGCAATTGGCGAAGCCGAATAAATAGAAGCACCTTGTTCAGAAACTGCATAAACGGCACTCGCTCCCATTGGCACAAATTTCTTGATAAAATCTTCCGTTTCCCGCCCAGCAGTTCCGTTACCAATTGCAATTGATTCAATCTTATATTTTTCAATAAAAGTTAAAATTTTGTCCTGTGCTTCGGCAGGTTTATCGAATGGATAAATGACAGTATCTCCCAATAAATTACCCTGAGCGTCCAATGCAACTGTCTTACAACCAGTACGATAGCCTGGGTCAATTGCTAAAACTCTTTTTTGTCCGAGTGGGGAAGCAAGTAACAATTGCCTTAAATTTTGAGCAAAAATTTTGATGGCTTCTGCATCAGCTTTTTCTTTGGAAAGGTTCGCAAATTCAGTTTCGATAGAAGGTTTCATCAATCTTTTATAAGAATCCGTAATCGCTAATTCCACTTGTTCTTTGGCATTTTGCATTCCTCGAAGAAAAATTCGGTCTAAAGCACCTAAAGCATTGTCTTCTTCGGGAGACACATTTACCGACAAAAACCCTTCTTCTTCTCCCCTTCTGATTGCCAATAATCTGTGAGAAGGCACTTTTTTTAGCGGTTCAGAAAAATCAAAATAGTCTTTGTACTTTATGCCATCTGTTTCTTTATTTTTCTTGACTTTTGAGGAGATAACTGCCTCACGTTCAAACACTTTACGAACGGCATTGCGGGCATCCATATTTTCATTAATCCATTCTGCAATAATATCTCTCGCTCCTTGCAATGCTTCTTCAATATTAGCAACTTGGTCATTGAGAAACCCTGATGCTTTCTGAGAAACGTTGTTTTCTTTTTGTTCAAAAATCAATTTTGCTAAAGGTTCTAATCCTTTTTCAATGGCAATAACTGCACGAGTTTTTCGCTTGATTTTGTACGGCAAATATAAGTCTTCTAATTCTTGAAGATGATAGGCATTGTTTAGTTTAGTCAATAACTCTGGGGTCATTTTACCTTGTTCTTCAATTGCTTTTATGATTGCCTCACGACGTTTATCGGCTTCTTTTAGTTTATTGAAATACTCCTTAATGTCCAATATCTGTACTTCATCCAAACTTCCCGTTGCTTCTTTTCTGTATCGTGCAATAAAAGGAACTGTTCCGCCTTCTTCTAATAAATTGATTGTATTTTGTACTTGGTGGGTAGTTACGCCTACCGAACTGGCAATTAATTGTATCTGTGTTTTGTTCATTTTTTTTGTTATTCGATGTTCGGTTTTCGATGCTCGTTATTCGTTGTTCGGTTTTCGGTTTTCGGTTTTCGGTTTTCGTTGCTATATGTTCGTTATTCGTTGTTCGGTTTTCGTTGCTTGTTTCTCGTTTTCCGAACAACGAGTAACGAAAATTAATACTCTTCTTCACCATCATATAAATTTGGTTTTGCTTTCCCCATGTCTTGAATGGCTTGGATTAAATCATCTTCTACCCCAACAATGTCTTGGAAAGCACAGTGAACCGTACAATATAACAAGGGAGTTGTAACAATTAGTCCTATAAAACAGAGTAACGTTCCTATCATTTGCATTGCTAACAAAGCAAGTCCAAGCCCAAAAACTCCAATCCAATTTTTCTTTACTAATTTCCTGCTTGCCTCCATTGCATTCCATGCTTCCATTTTGTGGAAAATAATAAAATGCTCTGCGAAAATATAACTAATTACCAGATAGATTAAGACACAAGAAAGTACAAGAATTAAAGCTATGAAAAAGACAAAAAGTCCTCCAAAATGATTACTGCTTACAGACAATGAAACAGCCCCAAAAATCATAATAAAATAGGTGGGCAAAATCGTTACTAAATAAATAGCAGCGTTGATAATTGTCATCAAAATCAATTGACCTATAAAATCAAATCCCTTGAAGAAATCTCCAAACTCGGTATTTTCTCCTGAATAAATCTTTTTGGCAACAATATAATATCCTGCGGTAAAACACGGAGAGATAATTAGCGTAGCAAATGGAATACAGCTTGAAATAATGTAGATAATACCACTGAGTAGCACAAAGCCAATGTATGCACCAATATTTTGCTCTAAAACCTTCCAGCCATCGCTGATATATTTCCCAACCGGGACATTGAAACCGTGGTGTAAACTTTCTTCGTAACGTTGCGTCATTGTTTAATTGATAGTTGTTAATTGATAATTGTTAATTGACCAAAATGACTTCATTTGTTTCTAAATAAGCCAAGTAACCTTCTACTTCAGGGTAGTCCATCGCTTGATAAATGTCCATATATTGTTTTACCTGAGCTTTGTGGGAGTATGACTTTCCACCAGTTTTGTAGTCCAAGATAATAATTTTTTTATTACCAAAACGCACAACTCTGTCTGGTCTGAGAATTTTTCCATCTGGCATTAAAATCTCTCTTTCGTTTCGTACCTGATCGGGTTTTACGTCAAAAAGAAATTTCAATTTTGGTAAATCCATGATTTCCAGAATCTTAGCTTTAATTTTATCCGTTTCATCTTCGTTCAAAAGCCCTTCTCGTAACATGGACGCTATGGCTTCTTGAATATCCGCTGTTGTTCGGATTCTGGCTAAAGTTTCATGAATTTTATTTCCATAATCTTTACTTTTCTCGAAGGTTTCTAAGTCAAAAAGTTTTACAGCCGAATGTCTCAATTGTACTTGCGAAGTTTGTTCCATTTCAGGAATAAAATCTACAACAATCTCATTATCAGACACTTTCTTTATTTCTTTTTGAATTTTTGGTAAACCTTCTGCTCTGATTTCTGTAAAATAATCTCCTTTTTGAAGCTCTGGCGAACCCACAAAACGATACAATAATCCGCCAACAGTTTTGTCGAATTTAATATCGGTTTTCTTGATAATCATGTACAATCTATCCGTCGAACGGGTCAATGCAACGTATAACATATTCAGACTTTCCAGAAAAACTTTTTCTCGTTCGTCTCGGTATTGGTCGGCTACTTTTTCATCAGTTGAAAGCAATGCCGAAACCGCAGGCAAAGACACGGGCGACAGGAACTTTGTATTTCCTTCTTCATCTTCCAATATCAGCTCGTCGTAGTCTGGCAAATCTGTCCAAATGGTATTAAATCGGTCAATATCGGTAGTCCAGTTACAATATGGCACAATCACAACGGGATATTCCAAGCCTTTCGATTTGTGAATACTCGTAACAGTGACAGCATTCTTACCTTTCGGAGTAGAAATTGAAATACTATTCTTTTTTTGTTCCCAAAAAATCAAAAAATCTGTTAAATGGGTACTCTTTTTAGTCTGAAAATCCAGCACAACATCCAAGAATCTAAATAAGAAATCACTCTCTTTGGGTAGATTGAAAAGGTGATAAATATTCAGTAATGTTTCTGCCAATTCGTACAAACCCATCTGGGCGTATTGTTTGTAATTGAGCAATTTTCCGTCTGTCAAATATTCCCAAAAATGATATACATCTTTGTCTTCAACAATCTCTTTTATGTAGTCGTTTTGCTTGGCATCGGGCAGTTTTTTCTTGATAATTCTGCAATACAAATAGATAGTTTCATACTTTGCCAAACGATTATCTGGGTCTTTTACGACTTTCATCGTTGCAATAATCAGATTCGCTGCATCCGAAAAACTAAGTGTTAATGAGTCTGTTGAAATCACTTCCACCCCACTTTCTTTCAATAGATTTGCTACATACCTGGCGTGTTTATTTTTCCGACAAAGTATTGCAATATCCTGATAATCAAACCCTTCTGCTAAAATTTCAGGAATCAATTGTTGAATTCTGCCAAACATCAGTTCATCCTCTGTTTGGAGTGGTGTTTCGGTATTGGGTAAAGTATTAGTCAAGAAATCTAACTGAACGTGTCCACCAGTTTTACTTTTTGTAGGAATTTCTTGTGAAAATTTTTCGTCATAAACTTCTGGTAGTTTTGCCGCAGTTTCCGTATTAATTGGATCAGTTTTTATGGACTCAAAAAGCTCATTATTGAAGGTAATAATCTCTGCGGCAGACCGATAATTGGTATTGAGATGCTCTGGATTTAAGTACGGACGAATACTCTCGTAACGTTCAAATAAAAACTCGTTTTCGTTACTGGATTCCGTCAGTTCTTTGATTTTTTTCTGATGCAAAAGTACAATCAATTCCATTTCGCCACCCCTAAAACGGTAGATGGATTGCTTGGCGTCACCAACGGCAAGATTAAAATGTCCACCCGCCAATGCGTTTTCAATGAGCGGTAAAAAATTATGCCATTGTAAGGTAGAAGTATCCTGAAATTCATCAATCAGGATATGGTTATATCTTTCGCCGAGGCGTTCATAAATAAACGGAATTGGTTCATTCATGACGATTTCTAATATTTTTCTATTGAAAGAAGAAATATGAATCACACCAGTTTCTTCCTGAATATCAGCAAGTTCCGCTTGGATTTGTTGTAGCAAAGAGATTTTTTTGATTTGTTTCAAAACCTCTGTAAACAAAATATATTTAGACTGAGTTTTTTTCTGAAAACTAAAAATCGTTTGTCCACAATCCGTTAATGTATCAGCAATTGACTCAATTTTTTCGGCAATAAATTTCTTGGTAGATTTTGCTGTCCAAACATTATTTTCGACCGCATCTGTAGCTCTTTTTCCAGCTTCTTTGAAATATTCTCCACTTTTTATCTGAGCAAAATATCCCATGCAACCACTTTTTCCATAAGGGAAATCCTCAATCAAAAGCCCCTCTCCTTCCATGATTTCAAACATAATATCGGCGGCTTCTTGGATTTTATTTTCAACCATTTTGCAAAAATCACGAAGCTGTTTTTCAATTTTCAAGAAATCTTGTGTAGAAAGTTTACTCAGTTTTTCTACTTGTTGAAAAGTATGGTCTTGTAATAAATTCCTGCCAAAATTAGCTAATTCTTGTGGCAAAGAATTCCATGACTTTCCTTCGTCCGCTTTATTCAAAACATAGCTTTCAATTGCTTCGGTAATTGCTTTAAATGTCTCATTATTAGAACGTTCCAACATTTGAACAACGGCGGTTTCCAACAAAACCTCAGATTCAAGACTGACTTCAAAGTTGAAAGGAAAGCCCAATTCTTCCGAAAAAGCAGTAACGATTCTCTGTACAAAAGAATCAATTGTGGAAACCGAAAAATTGGCGTACTCGTGTATGATATGCTTGAAAGTGCGGTAAGCACGCTTGCGTAATTCCCACTCGTCTATGTCAACCCCGTCCGCCTGAAGTTCAGCCAAAACCTGTTGCAATAAATCATTAGAATTCGCAATTTCAACAGGGTCAGTACTGGAAAATTCTTGGAGATAACGTAGAATCCTCTCCTTCATTTCCTCGGCGGCTTTATTGGTAAAAGTAACCGCCAAAATATGGTTGAAATACCAAGGCGAAGTAGTACGAAGAGCTAATTTGATGTATTCTTTGGAAAGCGTATAAGTTTTCCCAGAACCAGCAGACGAAGAATAAATCTTAAATTTAGGGGAATGAGTCATTGGGTTGCGGGGATTTATCGGGAATCAAATTGAGAACATTCTATATCAAACTCTTTGCTAAGGCTATCACTTTTGAGTTGATAAATGTAACTATTCTTCTCTTTGCTTATGAAATCTCCAATTTTGATTGATTTCCACATTTCACTTTCCTGAGAAGATAATAAACTCCATGAAAAGGTAGAATCTTTAAATTGTATATCAATCATTCTTGCACCGTGTGAGAGTTCTTTGATATATTTTTTTACAACAAAACCTTTTATTTCAAATGGGTAGATACGTTTCTTTAGCTGTTCTTTACAAGTTGGAATACTTTGATTTATAAACTGGTTCCAAAGAATAACCCCACATATCAATAAAAATAAATAGGCAATCTTTTTGAACACTTTGTAACTCATATTTTTCTATTTTATTATTCCTTGATTTTCATGTGAAAGTCTCATACCTATTCTATTCAATGTAGTTCTACTATCTTTTTACCTTCTCTTATTTCTTCTTAGTTGCAATAATAATCACACCATTTTTCGCCTTGTCACCATAAATTTCTGTTTCAGATTTATCTTTCAAAACACTTATAGATTCAATATTCTGAGGTTCTATTTTCAAGGAATCGCCAGATGCCATTTCTTTCCCATCTACGATAAATAATGGCTGATTAATAATGGAGTGCCTCGAAGGTGTACAAATTTTAATAGCTGTATTTGAAATTGACTTTGGATTAGAATCTCGTATTTCTCTATTCAAAACAACAGTCATTGGTCGCTTTTCTAATTTTAACAGGTTTGCTTGGGCTATTCCTGCCATGTTTACGAATAGGAATAAGAGGATTACGACAATGTATTGTTTCATGTTTTTTGAATCTTAGTAGCCTTTCTACTTAATGTTTTTATCATTATCATAAACTTAACAACTTACTTCCCTTTCTTCGCAACATAAAATAAATCAGAGAATTTTCTTGGAATTTTTGTCTCAAAATAATGTTCTTCTCCCGTGATTGGATGTACAAATGACAATACCCAAGCGTGTAAACCTAAGCGATTCATGGGGTCATATTTTGCTCCGTATTTTTCGTCTCCTGTTATTGGATGACCAATTTCTTTCATGTGTACACGTATCTGATGCTTGCGACCTGTTTCGAGATTTACTTTCAGCATCGAAAAATAGGCGTTGCTTTGCATCAATTCAAAATGGGTAACGGCGTGTTGTCCTAATTCTGGATTTCTGGTTGCATATACAATTAAGGCTTTACTTTCTACTAAATTAGTCTCAATGGTTCCGCTTTCTTGTTTCACAACTCCCTCAGTAATAGCAAGATATGTACGTTCTCTGATAGTTGCATTCCAAGATTCTTGCAACAATTTTTGTACTTTCTCGCTTTTGGCAAACATCATTAAGCCGGATGTCTCTCTGTCTAAACGATGTACCACAAAAATACGATTGGATGGATCTTGTTTCTTGATATGGCCACTCAGAATACTGTACGCATTTTGGTCTTTTTGTTTTTCGGTAGCAATAGAAAGCAAGCCTTCATTTTTTTCGATAACCAACAAATATTCATCTTCAAAAATGATGTTTAAATCTCGGTATCGTTGTTCCTGTGGAGCTTTTCCTGATTTTACTTCTACAATTTGCTCTGGTTTAAGCAAGTAATTAAACTGAGTTACCGATTTTTTATCAACCAATACTTGTTTGTCACGAAGTAAAGATTTGATATTATGTCGGTTTTTTTGTGGAAATTTTGCCAATAAAAAAGTAAGCAATTCAGCCTCCTCGGTTACTCTAACTCCCTGCTCTCTTTGAGGAGATTCTTTCCCTTTCATCGGGGTACTTTTTTTATCAGTTCCTTTCATTTTCGATTTCGTTCTTTCGTGCTAACGCTTTTAAACTTTTTAGGTATAATTGTTCTACTTTTTCTCTTGCCCATGGATTTTTCCTTAGAAATTTCAAGCTCGATGTAATACTTGGTTCATTTGTAAAGCATTTAATCTTGACATATTGTCCCATTACGTCCCAGCCGTAATAGTCAACCAAATGAAATAAAATCATCTGGAGCGTAACACCATGAAGAGGGTTATTTTTTTGATCTTCCATAATACAAAGGTAAAAATTATATTTGACAAAAATTTTCACTAATTTCCCTAAAAAATAACAAATGACAATTTTTGTGGTCTGAGAGTTTATCACGGAGTAACACGAAGAAAATTCTCTTTTAAACTCAGTGATAAACTTTATGGCAGGCATTCTATCGGCTCTGTGTTCACAAAAACTGGTGAAAAACTAACAAATGAAAATACTATTTATTCATGGTTTTGTTGAGAACAGAACTATTTTCGATGAATTGAGGAAATATATCACTGATGGTGAGCAATTTGCCCTGAATTTGGAAGAAGAATTTGCGGCTTGGAAAAATGTTCCTTCAGAAATGGATGTGATAAAATTGGCTTCTCATTTGATTGGAAAATACAATATTAATGCAGAAGATGTGGTCATTGGACATTCTATGGGTGGCTGGATTGCTTCACATATCAAGCAAATCACAGCTTGTAAGGCTATTTTATTAGCATCTTTCACAGATCAATCTAAAATAACTTTACCAATTAATAGCCTTTGGGCATTAAAGTTTTTAGTGAACTCTGGACTTTTACAGAGCAATCTTGCTGTCAGTTATTTTAAAAAAGCCTATCCGTTTCCAGAAACAAAACCTCTTCATGATTCCTTGTTAGACTTTTTGGCAATTTGCAATCAAACTTATTTAATGCAGCAGTTAGAGGTTTTATTCAAAAAGGTTGACCCGCTAACAATAGAACCTGACCTTAGAATTCATGCAAAAAAAGATAACATTGTCCGTTATCCAGACGAATCTTATCACGAAGTTCCAGGAGATCATTTTAGTCTGATTTTTCATACGAAAGAAGTTGTTTCAATTATCAATAAAGAATTATCAGTTCGCAGTGAACAGTAAACAGTTAGTAGTGGGCAATTTGCAGGGAAAAGTTAGCAATTGGTGTTTAGCAAAATGCAAAAAGGTCAAAGCAGAATTTATCTACTTTGACCTTTTGCATTATTACTAACTGTTCAATGATTACTGATAACTGTTTAATGCTAACTGTTCACTGAAATTAGTAAACTGAGACTTTCAATTCTTGCAAACCTCCTTCAAATTTGATGTCGATTTTCTTTGATGCACTTCCGTAATTGGAAGTTTCGTAGTAGCCATCTTCTTTTTTAGTGAATCCGTCAAAGTCTTTTGAGTTCAGACCACCTTCAACTTTGATTCTACAACCAACAGCTTGTGGAACTTTGAATTCAATTGAAGTTAATCCAGATTCAACATTAACATCCAGATTATCTACTTTATCTCCCAATTTCACTTCTGTTTTTGTTACACCAGTCTTGATACTCAGCTTTTTTACTTTATAAGGACTCAAGTCAAAATCTGCTTCACCAGCACCAAACTCAAAATTCATATCCCATTCTGGTTTATCGTTAAGTTTGATGTCGATTTTATTGTGCTTATCATCTGAATTGAAATTCAAATTATTTTTCTTTCCTTTCAAAGCAAAATCTACATTAGCTTCTGTGCCATTTTGTGATTTTTTAATGGAAACATTCCCAAAATCAAGGTCAGCATCTACGTCAATTAACTGAGTAGTAGAGTTTTTGATTGAAAATTCAGAAGCACCACCAGAAAAATTCAAAATAGCAGTTTTAGTATTGGCATCCATAGATTCAGTCAATTTCTGAACACCTCCGCCTTTACCTGTACTACTTGAACTATCATCACTGTCATCATTATCGTTGTCACCGTCATTGTTGTCATCATTGTCGTTGTCGTCATCATCGAAATCAATGTTAAAATCGTTGGCAATTTTATCAGAAACTTCATTTTTACAACTACTTACTACAGCAGCAGGAACAGCAATACACAATAACATTACTGTAAGAATGGTAGAAGTTGTGCTTGTTTTGCCTACCAAAAGAGTGATTCCTAAATAGATAAGCAACAGGGGCCAGAATCTAAATAATTCATTCCAATCTACTTTAAACCAGTGGAACTCTGTTCCTAAAAAAAGTATTCCGAGCAATACTAAAATTCCTCCAGAAAATAAATCACGAGCATTCATATCGAATTGAGATTATGGATTAATAATTAGTTGTTGAATTGCCATTGCCTTTGATTTTATCTTTGAAAATCACATATAAACCGCTACCAATCAAAGCCAAGGGCCATAATTTGCCAAGATTTACATCAAAAAATTCATTGATTAAAAATAAAGTTCCTAAGCCAATCAGGATTACCCCTGCGGTCATGTTTGAGTTGTTTTTCATGGTTTCTGAAAAAGTTGTTTGGTTAAAATTATTTGAGTAATCGGTTGTGACTCCCCATTGGTTGTTCACAGGTAGGGCAATCCAAAGAATGATGTAAAATATAAAAAAAGGAGCATTTGTGAAAATTAATCCCAAAATGAATAATACTCTTAGTAATGTTACATCAATGTTAAAACGTGTTGCAAGTCCTGCACAAACTCCTCCAATGACTGACTTTGAAGGGATACGAAATAGTTTCTCGTTCATGGCTAAAAAAGTTTAATTGTTTGATTATCAATACATTGTAACAGGAAAAATAAATTTATTTACGAAAACTATCATGAGATTTATTTTTCTTGTTTGATGATGTAAACTTAGTGGGAACTTGGAAATTGACAATCAAAAATTAAACAAACGGCAGTTTTATTGGAGTGAATGGGGCTTTTTGAGGGATGAAATTAATTGGTAGTTGGTTTTTGCAGGTAATATGTATAAAAAGGTAGTAGGTTTATCAATTAACAATTATCCCAAATTCATTCTGGTAATTTTGAGTTCCATAAATAAAAGTTTTTTGAACTGTATTAGACATCAAAAAACTCTTTGTGAAAATTGACTAAGAAAATTTCATGAGTTGCACGAGTAATTGCTGTGTAAAGCCAACGGATAAAGTCTTCATTAATGTTTTCATCGGTTAAATAGCCTTGTTCTACAAAAACTGCATTCCATTGTCCACCTTGTGCCTTATGACAAGTAAGTGCGTAGGCAAATTTCACTTGTAGGGCGTTCAAATATGGGTCTTTTCGGATTTCAGCCATTCGTTCTTTTTTATTCACGATATGTTCGTAATCTTTAGTTACAGACTCGTAAAGGGCTTTGCTTTCTTCACGATTCAAAGACGGTGTATCAGAATCCAAGGTATTCAATAAGACTTTTGCCTCAAATTCTGGATGGTCTTCGTAGTCTAATAGTCTCAGGGTCAGGGTTGCAAATCTAAATCCATGAATTTCTTCTTGATTTCGGAGTCGCATTACTTCAACAAAATCACCATTTGCCAGAAAACCGACAGGAGATTCTTCGCCAAGCCAATGGTAATTGTTCCGAACAATCATCAGTAAATCGCCAGTAGAAAGTTCGTCTTCAAGGTAAAAAATTCTATTTCTAATATAACGATTATATTTGACCGCCGTTTTGTTGGAACGGGTCAGAATAATTGTATTTTCACGGTCAAATTTCCGATACGCATAGTTCAAACCATCTTCTAATTTCTCACCATTCATTTTATAGAAATCCCTAAAACCCTTCGTAACAAAATGGATTTTTGGCTCTTTTTCTTTCAACAATGACCTAAGATTTGTGGCATTAAACAAAATTCCAGACTCTGCATCTTGTCGCATAACCTCGGTCAATTCTTGCTCCATTACTCCTAAATGAAACTGACCTTCCATATAAGTTTTGTCCAAAGCGGGCGACGATAATTTGCCTACAGGGGGCAATTGGGCAGTATCTCCCACAAAAATGACTCGATTTCCATTAAAATCTAACTCAGGATTTGAAAAAACAAATTCCATTAAATCTGTTAGAAGTCCAGCCGTACCAAACTCAGCATCATCCGAAATCATCGAAGCCTCATCTACAATAAAAACAGTATCAATCGCATAATTATTCTGACGCTGAAACTCCAGATTACCAGTATATTGATTGGCAACTTGTCGGTATATTTTCTTATGAATGGTCTGAGCTTTTTTCTTGGAATATTGCGTCATTACCTTCGCTGCTCTCCCAGTTGGAGCGAGTAAAATTGACTTAAAGCCAAACTTTTGCAGCACTTTTATGATGGTACTCAAAACCGTAGTTTTACCTGTACCCGCATAGCCTTTTAGCAAAAAGCAAAGCGGACCAAAATCGTCTTTATTCAACAAAAAGTTATCCATTTGTTTAAAAAGAGCCAATTGTCCAGCAGTAGGTTCAAAAGGAAATTTCTGGCGAAGTAAAAAAGAAGGACTTGGTTCTGTGGACATTTATTCAAAGATGAAGCGGTGTTTTAATAGCTTGTTTTCTCAAAAATAATCAAAAATAATGATTTTAGAACACAGAGTTTCGCGGAGTTTATCTCAGAGTAACACAGCATTATTAACTTTCTGAAACTCAGTGACCTTAATTACATTCCCAAAATCTAAGTCTCGAAAACAATTTATCAGACATACACTTTGATAATTTTTCAGGTCTTGAAATTTAATTTCTTTTTCGGTAATTAACTGTTTATCAATCAATTGCTGTCTTTTTGTACCTTTCAATAATGGCGTTGATGGCGTAAACCAATTTGTTCCATTCCAAAAGGCAAGATTGGCAATGGTACAGTCAGTGATGAAACCATTTTTCACCATAACTACTTCGTCAACGTCTTGATTATCAGAGAGTAATCTTTGTAAAAAACTACGGTCTGCGTATTTGTAGGAATAATCCCAATCGCCAATTTCAACGAATTTTAGTTGCTTTATTTCCTTTTCTTGGTAAGGATGAAAAGTAATTTCTTCAATACCATTTTCTCCATAAATTACTCTACATCGGTACTTTCCAGCATGAAAATCTGTCGGAACTTGTATCAATTCTTCCAAATTGAGAGCTTCATTTTGCCCAAATAACGTCTTTCTGCTTTGGTTAAATCGTTGATTATGGTAGAAAATATTTTGCAAAAATCCATCTTTCAAATATATCGTTTCCAATAATTGAACTTCCTGTTGAGGAATTGGCAAATACACTTTATTGATTAATTCTTGGTACTCGGCATTTACCTCCGCATTTACTGTAATTCCTCCTCCACTTTTAAAAACCAGTCCATTATCCGTTTTTTCAATGAATCGAATCATTACTGAACTATCCAAATTTTCACCGTCAAAAATCCCAAAAACTCCTGTGTAATATCCTCTATCATAACCCTCTGCTTCTTTTATAATTTGTAAAGTTTGTGGCTTGGGAGCTCCACAAATTGAGCCTGCGGGTAACATTTTGAAGAGAATTGTACCAATTTGTTCCTGATAATTTTCAGGCATTTTACCACAAATTTCAGAACTCACTTGCAGCAAATCTCCTGTATTTGTGGATATTTTGGTCATGTATCGAAATCGTTCTACCCAAACCTTTTCTGCCACAATACTAATGTCATTTCTAATCAAATCCACAATGGTAGTATGTTCTGCCAATTCCTTCGGGTTTGCTAAAATTTCAGCCTCCGCATTAGGTACATTGGCTGGAATCGTGCCTTTCATAGGGTGCGAATACATGATTCCATCCTCAATTTTGACAAAAATTTCAGGAGAAAAAAGTACGAATTCACCTTTGAAATAAAGTTGATAATCGGCAATACTTCTCGCAAAGATTTCTTGTAAACTCAGGTTAGATTTTATTGGCGTTGGCTTTGTCAGATTTACCAAAAAACTATCCCCTCGGTGCAAATGTTTTTGGACAATATCAAACGATTTTTGGTACTCTTCAAAACTAATGGGTTCTGCCTCTAAATGTACATCGGTAGGAGGATTTTTATTGAAAGGAAAATTGGTATATTGATTGATTTTATAGAAAATATCTTGCTCAAAAGCCTCTTCCAGCGTAAGCACGACAGGTTTTTGCATTTCATAGTCTATCACAAAAATGAAAGGCGTTTTGCTTTTTCCCCAGCGATTCATCTTCTCGATTGCCTCTTGTACCTTTACCGAATTGGTCGGCAGAATATTTTCATTTTTGAGCATTTATTGAATTATTATTTTTACAAAAGTAACAACGAATCCACGGATTCACGCAAGAATCTGTTCGTCCTATTGTATATTTGAGAACGATTTAATGAAACAAAATAAATCCCTTCAAAACAAACTAATGTCTCAAGCCCCAATCAGAAAACAAGATGCCTTGGATTATCATTCCAAAGGTCGTCCAGGAAAAATAGCAGTCGTTCCAACAAAATCAACCGAAACTCAACGAGATTTATCTTTGGCATATTCACCAGGTGTTGCAGAACCGTGTCTCGAAATCGCTGCCAATGTTGAAAACGTTTATAAATATACCGCCAAAGGAAATTTAGTGGGTGTAATCTCTAATGGAACTGCTGTTTTAGGTTTAGGAAATATCGGACCAGAAGCATCAAAACCCGTAATGGAGGGCAAGGGTGTACTTTTTAAGGTTTTTGCAGATATTGATGTTTTTGATATTGAATTAAATACCCAAGACATTGAGGAATTTATTCGTACCGTAAAAATCCTTGAACCTACGTTCGGTGGAGTGAATTTAGAAGATATAAAATCGCCTGAATGTTTCGAGATTGAAGAGCGTCTTCGCAAGGAAATGAATATCCCAATCATGCACGACGACCAACATGGAACTGCCATTATTTCTGGGGCTGCCTTGTTGAACGCTTTAGAATTGGTAAATAAAAAAATAGAAACTTGTCAGTTTGTCATTTCTGGAGCTGGTGCAGCCGCACTTTCTTGTGCCAAATTATACTTGGGATTAGGGGCAAAAGTAGAAAATATTTTAATGTTCGATAAAGACGGACTGATTCATAACCGAAGAGACGACCTTAATAAATATGTCAAACTTTTTGCCACAGATAGAGACAGAATTCATACCCTTGCCGATGCCATGAATGGAGCAGATGTCTTCTTGGGGCTTTCTGTGGGCAATATTGTGTCGCAAGACATGATAAAATCTATGGCAAAAGATGCGGTTGTTTTTGCGATGGCAAATCCTACGCCAGAGATTAGTTATGAAGATGCCTGTGCCGCCCGAGAAGATATTATCATGGCAACTGGTAGAAGCGATTTCCCGAATCAGGTCAATAATGTATTGGGATTTCCGTATATTTTTAGGGGTGCATTGGATGTGCGTGCTACTGAAATTGATGAAAATATGAAAATGGCTGCTGCTCGTGCATTGGCAGAATTGGCGAAAAAACCAGTACCAGACATCGTGAATTTAGCTTATAATGAAAAAAATCTTTCCTTCGGAAGGCAGTATATTATTCCCAAACCCGTTGACCCAAGATTGATAACTACCATCGCTCCTGCCGTTGCAAAAGCAGCAATGGAGTCAGGTTTGGCACAAAAGCCTATTACAGACTGGGAGGCTTACGAATTGGAATTGAGCAAACGCTTAGGTCTTGATAATCAGTTAATTAAATATATTACAAACCGAGCAAAACGTAGTCCTAAACGGGTAGTTTTTGCCGATGCTGAGAATTTGAAAGTGTTAAAAGCTGTTCAGCAAGTACGTGATGAACGAATCTGTATTCCTATTTTATTGGGAGATGTCAAGAAAATTAATCGGATTTTAGATGATAATAACCTTGAATTAAATGACGTAGAAATCATTGATACTCGTGCTGCAGAAACTCAGGAAAGGTTACAACGATATGGCGATGTTTTCTTTGAAAAACGCAAGCGAAAAGGCTATAATCAGTACGAAGCCCACAAGCAAATGCAGGTAAGAAATTACTTTGCCGCTATGATGGTAGAAACTGGCGAAGCAGATGTGGTAATCTCAGGTTTAACTCGAAATTATCCCGATGCAATTCGACCAGCTTTGCAAATTATTGGTAGGGATGAGGGTGTGAAAAAAGTATCGGGTATGTACATTTTACAAACCAAAAAAGGTCCACTTTTCTTCTCGGATACAACGGTGAATTTCAACCCAACGGTTGACGAAATTGTAGAGATTGCAGAGTTGACAGCGAAAGCCGTTGAAACTTTTAATATCAGACCAAGAATTGCTTTATTGACGTATTCAAACTTTGGAACAGCAGACGGCGAAGATGCCAATAAAATGCGTGCCGCAACCGCAATTTTACAGAAAAAACACCCTGAAATGATTGTAGAGGGAGAAATGCAAGCCCATTTGGCTTTTGATATGGATTTGGTGAAAGAAAATTATCCATTTTCTAAATTAGCAGAAGAAGGTGCAAATACCTTAATTTTCCCTAACCTGTCATCAGCAAATATTGCCTATAACTTATTGAAAGAAACAGGGGAAATTGAAAATATTGGACCAATACTTTTAGGACTTCGTAAACCAGTTTATGTACTCCAATTGGGATCTTCGGTAAAAGAAATTACAGATATTGTAGCCATTGCAGTTGTAGAAGCACAAGGGAAATAGGGATTTAAGGCTCGCCCCGAACTGTGATTCGGGGCGTTTATGGCTTTGCGTCTCTGGCGCATTTCAAAATATTATTTCTTCTTAAACTTACACTTTGAATTATCCGATTTCACGAAATAAGATTTGTAATTTAATGCCTTCGAATTTGTACAACCAACCAATTCTAAAACTTCAATATTCTTAAAATCTATTGGATGGCTTTCTGCTTGCATTGCTATATAACCTTCTTTCAAAGGCATACCATCTTTCTTTTTCCAGTCTGACGGGTCTTTGATTTTGGAAAATGTCCAATTTTCTTCCTCAGAAACAAATCCGCCGCCAATTTGGGTTTTTTCGTAAGTCAAAACTGTGTCTCCCTCAATGATTTGATGTACGATTGAATCTCCTAAAACAATAATTGCAGCTTTTACCCACTGGTCGCCATCATAGGTTTTAGAGTCTGAATCTATACAATGGTCTAATCGCAATCTGTCTTTTATTACGACTTTCGTGCCTGGCGAACATAAATTTCCAGTATGTCGCTCGCCTTTTCCCAATCCTCCTAACAACTGCATTTCTAAAGAAACTGGAAAGGTCTGCTCAAAAGTCAAACTTTTTGCCGACTGAGAATGCACCATTACACCACTATTTCTATCATTCCAGACAGCACCCCCAGGAGTTTGTTTTCCTTGAAATCTATACTCAAACCTAAGCATATAGTACGAATAGGGCTTTTTGTAGTAAATATGCCCATACTTTTCATCGAAATTCCCGTATTGGTCATACTTAATTCTCATCATGCCATTTTCGACCTGAAAAGTATTTTTATAATTATCGTTGATGGGTCTATCGGCAATTTTAATAGTCCAACCCGTTAAATCTTTTCCATTAAAAATGCTTACCCAATCATTGGAATCAGATTTTTTCTGAGCAAAAATGCTAAAATTTACAACTGAAAAAAATAGAAATTGTAAAAGAATAATGTGTGATTTTTTCATGAGTTTTTTGTTTCAAGTTAAGCAAAAAGGACGAGTTAAACTGGACAGCATATTAAATTTTCATCCATTAGACTGCCTGCGAAAGTGTTTGGTGATTGAAAAACATTAGATTTTCGAGCGAAAACGAAGAGAATTTTGAGAGCATAGCATCGCTACGGTTGAAAAATTTTCTTCGTTTGCAGCCGAAAAGGTATTGTTTTACAACATCAAACACTTTCGCAGGAAGTCTATTATCTTTACAAAAAAAAGAATTTAATCAATGACCTTACAAGAAGAACTTACCCAAGACGCAATTGAATTACTAAAACAACTCATTGCTACTCAGTCATTTAGTAGAGAAGAAGATAAAACTGCTGATTTGATTGCAGAATTTCTAAGTTCAAGGAATATTCCGTACAGCAGAAAAATCAATAACATTTGGGCAAGAAATAAAACATTTAATCCAGAGTTGCCTACTGTTTTACTGAACTCACATCATGATACTGTAAAACCAAATCCAGCATGGACATTGAATCCCTACGAACCTCTTGTTAAAGATGGAAAACTTTATGGTTTGGGGAGTAACGATGCTGGTGGTTGTTTGGTTAGTTTGTTGGCTACGTTTTTATACTTTTATTATCGTACCGACTTAGTTTTCAATGTGTTATTTGTGGCTTCGGCAGAAGAAGAAATTTCTGGAGTGAATGGATTAGAGTTATTATTGAAAGAAAAATCTTTACCAGAAATTAGTTTTGCTATCGTTGGAGAACCTACTGAAATGCACTTAGCCATTGCCGAAAAAGGTTTGATGGTTGTCGATTGTATGTCACACGGTGTAGCGGGTCATGCGGCACGAGAAGAAGGAGAAAATGCTATTTACAAAGCATTGAGAGACATTTCATGGATTAATAGTTATGAATTCCCAAAGGTTTCGCCTGTTTTGGGAAAAGTAAAAATGTCTGTAACCATTATCAATGCTGGTTCTCAGCACAATGTAGTACCAGCAGAATGTAAATTCACGATTGATTGCAGAGTGACAGAAAAATATACTTTGGATGAAGTTTTGAAGACAATCAAAGAAAATATTGATGCGGAAATTTTACCCCGTTCGACAAGGTTAAAGCCGTCTTCAATTCCAGAAGGTCATGCGATTGTCCAAGCAGGAATTTCTTTAGGTAGAACAACGTATGGATCTCCTACAACTTCAGATCAAGCAGTTTTGGATTGTCAATCTTTAAAAATGGGTCCAGGACATTCTGGTCGTTCGCATTCGGCGGATGAATTTATTTATTTGCACGAAATCACAGAAGGAATTGATTTGTACATAAAAATGCTAAAAAAAGTAATCATTTGATGGTTTTTGATTGAGTGATTGAGTGATTTGTGATTGAGTGAGTAGATGATTTTTGATTGAGTGATTTACTGGATAATAGTTTATAATTTCCAAAATCACTCAATCACCAAATCACAACTCACTCAATCACAAATCACTCAATCACAACTAAAACCTCTCACAACTAAAACCTCTCACAAATCACCGCTTTTTTTATCCATTTTCAAATATGGTTTTTGGCTTAAAACCATGAATAAAAGACTTAGAATTAGTCCGCCTAACATTACAAAAAGTAGTGAAAATCTAATTGCTTTTTCATCATGAAATACTTTATCAGTTAAAATTGCTACCATTAATGGACCAAATGTTAGCCCGATTAGATTTGCAAAAAATAAATATAGTGCCGAAGCCATTCCTCTCATTTGGCTTGGCGTAACCTCTAAAATCGCCGCCGTGCCTGCCCCAAACATTGATGAAGAAAAGAAAGCTACGGGTACAAGTGCGATAGCAGCGGCTTCTCCAGTTGGCATAATTGGGAAAATCCAACAAGTCGCAAAAAAGCCTGTTATCAACAAAATACAAGCCTTGATTCTTCCTAAAACCTCCCCTTTTTGTGTGTAATAATCTGCTAATTTTCCGCCAAACCACAAACCAATTGTGCTAAAAACCATCACTACAGCACCAAAAATAATTCCAGCTTTTCCTGCTCCCCAGCCATAAGTTCTATCAAAAAAAGTGGGAACCCATGCAGCAGTGGCATAATTTACCATTGTTACAAAAGCCATTCCGAGGTTTAACGTTAAATAAACTCTCCATTCTTTCAATAAAAACTTAAACGTTTCAGACAAAGAAACCTTTCTCTGACCAACTGATTTACGAACAGGTTCTTTAAACAAACTAATTATAAAAACAATCAATAATCCAGGCAAACCAACAGCGAAGAAAACAGCTTGCCACGGAAACACATCTCCAACTATGGGCAAATGCCAAACTCCCTGAGTCGTTACCGATTTTACTACTAAACCTCCCAATAAAAAAGCCATTCCTGAGCCAATAAAAATGCCCATATTATAAACACTATTGGCTGCTGCCAACTTATTTTTGGGAAATAAATCAGCAATCATCGAGTATGCCGAAGGAGAAAGTGCGGACTCGCCAATACCGACACCCATACGTGCTAAAAACAATTGATTGAAATTTTTAGTAATACCACATAAGGCTGTCATTACAGACCATAAACCAATCCCCCAAGCAATTATTTTCTTGCGATTTTGCGTATCCGCAAGTCGGGCAATTGGAATGCCCAGAAAAGTATAAAATAAAGCGAAAGAAAGTCCCATTAACAAACTGATTTGAGTGTCAGAAATATTCAAATCTCTTTTGATGGGTTTCACGAGAAGGGACAAAATTTGCCTGTCAATGAAGGAAGAAACGTAAGCCAATGTCAGAATTCCGACAACAAACCATGCTTGCTTTAAATTTTGTGTTTCAGGGTTAGGATTTTGTTCGTTCATTTGTGGAAGGGATTTAGTTTCCTAAAGCTATTAATATTTATCAGAAATAAAAAATGTACGACGTAACGATTATTGGTGGAGGCTTAGCAGGTTTAGTCAGTAGTATTGTCCTCAGGCAAGCAGGGAAAAAAGTTATTGTAATTGAAAAGAAAACATATCCTTTTCATAGAGTTTGTGGAGAATATATTTCTAATGAAACTCGCCCTTTTTTGGAAGCTATCGGGTTGGATTTTCAGAAATTACAAGTCAAAGAAATTACTCAATTTTGTTTCACTTCTCCTTCGGGGAAAGAACTAAAAACGCCATTAGACTTAGGCGGATTTGGAATTAGTAGATATGAAATTGATTTTGAATTGTACAAATTAGCCTCCACATTGGGTGTTGAGTTTCTACTTGGGAAAAATGTTGAGGATTGTGTTTTTCAGAACGAACATTTTGAAACAAAAATCTCTGATAATCAAATAGTTAAATCAAAATACGCATTGGCATCATGGGGTAAAAGAACGAAATTAGATGCTACTTTAAAACGAGATTTTTTCCAGAAAAGAAGCCCACATATTGGCGTGAAATACCATATTAAAACTGATTTTCCGAAAGATTTAATTGCCTTGCATAATTTCAAAGATGGCTATTGTGGAATTTCTGCCATTGAGGAAGATAAGTATTGTTTATGCTATTTGACAACCAGAGAAAATCTCAGAAAACACGGTACTATTCCAGCAATGGAAAAGGAAATTCTTTGGCAAAATCCACACTTGAAAAAGATTTTTCTGGAATCTACTTTTTTGTATGAAAAACCAGAAGTTATCAATGAAATTTCTTTTGCCCCTAAAACTTCAATTGAAAATCATATTTTGATGGTTGGCGACACCGCAGGATTGATAACGCCCCTCTGTGGAAACGGCATGGCAATGGCGATTCATGGAGCAAAATTAGCAGCAGAAGTTTTGATTGAAAATTTTGACAATAGGCGAAATGTAGAATCAAAATATCAAGATATTTGGCAAAGAAACTTTGCTCAAAGACTATGGATAGGGCGAAATGTCCAGCGATTATTTGGAGGAATTTGGCTTTCTGAAATAGCTTTAATGACGCTAAAACTCATAAAACCGTTGTTTAGATTCATCATTAAAAAAACTCATGGAGAAGTATTTTAAGCACAAATACTCAAAGTACAAATGCTTTATTTTGGTATAATTTTAACATAAATTGTAACTATTTTTAAATTTTGTGTTTCCAGAAAGAATATACGTTTAATTTGTTAAAAATCAAGTATTACCAAATATATCGTTTTGTACTTCGATATATGCAAAATAATATTCTGTTTTTTAATTCAAAAAAGCTCCAAATTTAAGTTTTACCAAATAAAATTTTATTGATTTAAAACTTTTATAGCATACTTTTGTATCAATTACACTTCAATAACCTGCTATGAGTGCTGCCGATTAATTGGCAGCATTTTTTTTTGCTCTCCCAATTCAATTACAGTTGTACTTTTAATTTCAGACATCACAAACGAACTACTGATGTGTGCCACGCTTGAAAGAACCGATAATTTTTTCTGGTAAAATTCATTATAGCCGTCCATATCCGAGGCATAGACTTTAATCAAATAATCAAAATTTCCTGATACCACCGAACATTCTAAAACCTCTGGAAATTGCTGGATGGCGGTTTCAAAATCCAAGAAATTATTATGGGTTTGTTTGTCTAAAGTAATGTTGCAATAAACCGTTAATGGTTTGCCTACTTTCTTTTTATTCAGAATGGTAACATACTTTTCTATGTATCCATCTGATTCTAATTTTTTAATTCTGTCATGTGTGGGCGTGATTGATAAATTGATTTGTTGAGCAATTTCTTTGATGGTTAATTGTGCATTTTCTTGAAGAAGTTGCAGTATTGTAATATCCGATGAGTCTAAAGTCATGATTTTGGGAGAATTTTTTTCCAAAAATATAAAAACTTAGGCTTTTAAAAAGAAATATTTTTTGTTTTTATTAAAAATACTTCATTTTTTTCTTATTTATTTTTCAATAACAATATATATTTCTGTTACCTGTATTTTTGTGAAAGAATTACAACTCATCAACAAACAAAATAGAGACTATGATAATTGGTGTTCCTAAAGAAATAAAGAATAACGAAAACCGTGTTGCGTTAACGCCAGCAGGTGTTGCTGAATTTAAGAAAAATGGTCATGTTGTTTATGTCCAGACACAGGCGGGTGCAGGTAGTGGGTTTTCTGACGAAGAATATACAGAAGCTGGAGCATCAATTTTACCTACAATTGAAGCTGTTTACAATGTTGCAGATATGATTTGTAAAGTAAAAGAACCAATAGCTTCTGAGTACAACTTAATAAAAGAGCATCAATTATTGTTTACGTATTTTCACTTTGCATCTTCAGAAGAATTAACCCATGCAATGATTGAAAGAAAAGCAGTTTGTTTGGCTTATGAGACAGTAGAAAAAACAGACCGTTCTTTGCCACTTTTAGTACCAATGTCCGAGGTTGCAGGTAGAATGGCAATCCAAGAAGGTGCTAAGTACTTAGAAAAACCAATGGGTGGTAGAGGAATTTTGTTGGGAGGTGTTGCAGGAGTAAAACCCGCAAATGTTTTGATTTTAGGTGGTGGAATTGTTGGAATTCAAGCGGCAAAAATGGCGGCAGGTTTAGGGGCAAATGTTACAATTGTAGATATTAGCTTACCTCGCTTGCGTTATTTGGAAGATGTTTTGCCTGCAAACGTTGATACAGTGATGTCTAACGAGTACAATATTCGTCAATTGATACAGCACGCAGATTTGATTGTGGGAGCAGTTTTGATTCCAGGAGCAAAAGCCCCACATTTGATTACTCGTAAAATGTTGAAATTAATGAAACAAGGAACTGTCTTAGTTGACGTAGCTGTTGACCAAGGCGGATGTATAGAAACTTGTAGTCCGACAACCCACGAAAACCCAACATTTGTTATCGACGGAATCGTACATTACTGTGTTGCAAATATGCCAGGTGCTGTGCCTTACACATCTACCTTAGCCTTAACTAATGCTACCTTACCATATGCTATTCAGTTAGCAAACAAAGGCTGGAAAAAGGCTTGTTTAGAAAACGAAGAATTGAAGAAAGGATTGAATGTTGTGGAAGGAAAAATTGTTTTTAAAGGCGTATCTGATGCTTGGAATTTAGATTACACAGATGTGTTAACATTATTTTAATAAGAAAAGGTTGACAAGTATATATTTTATATTTATATTTACAACTTTAATAGTGGTTAGGTATTAAAGAAATGTCGTTACTTATAGTGACGGCATTTTTTACTTTATAGACATCCTGTATTTTTTTCATGAAAAACGCTTATTTCCTTCTCCTAAAGCAATTTATTTATCTTTTAGCTTTCTATACACTCTGCCGATTCCTCTTTTTAATATTCAACTATTCTCAATACTCAGAATTCTCTTTTGGTACAATTTGTACTTCATTTTGGCTTGGAATCAGGTTCGATGTTGCCATTATAGTTATAATCAATGCCCTTTACGTACTGATTTCTTTGCAGCCTTACGATTTCACCCAATCTCTTCGTTTTCAGAAAATTTTAGTATATTTTTTTATTATCACCAATTTGTTTTTCATTTTACTCAACGTTAGTGATTTTGAGTATTATAAATTTATTGGACGAAGAATAAATTTTGCCATTTGGGGAATCATTGACGACTTAAACGACCAAGTGGCAAACCTTTCATTAAAATATTGGTATTTAGCATTGATTGATATAATTCTGACAATACTTTTTGTTAAATTCTTGCCTACAAATCTTCAAAAAACTGCTCCTAAATTTACCCCTAAAATTTCCAGTAAAATTCGTTGGACTTTCGCCAGTGTTTTAATGGTAGGCGTGTGTATTGTGGGCTTCCGAGGGTTCAGAGAAAAACCTTTACGGATTACTCAGGCATTTTCTCAGAACAATAATACTTTAGGTAGTTTGGTATTAAATTCTGCTTTCACTTTCCTAACAACGATTGACGCATACGGAACGGAAAAAGTTTCTTATTTTAAAACCGAATCAGAAGTTCTTCAACAAATACAAAGAGATACTTCAATGACAGGTTTTAGCCATACTATTCCACCAAATATTGTCATTATCATTTTTGAAAGCCTTGCTTCTGAATACATGGGCTATGGAAATGATTATCAGGGCTTTACACCTTTTATAGATAGTTTAGCAAAAGCTGGAACTACTATGAAATATAGTTTTGCAAATGGACGAGAATCCATTGATGCTGTTCCTGCAATCACGGCATCTATCCCAAAATTGATGGATGTACCTTTTATTTCTTCCATGTATCAATCCAATAAGATTGTTGGTCTGGCGTCGTTACTATCCCAGAATGGATATAACACAACTTTTTTTCATGGGGCAAAAAATGGTTCTATGGGTTTTGAAGGTTTCTCGCAAGTAGCGGGCTACCAGCAATATTTTGGTTTAAACGAATATCCAGATAGAAAAGATTTTGATGGAAATTGGGGAATTTTTGATGAGCCTTTTTTACAATTTTTCAACCAAAAACTTTCTGAGGCAAAACAACCATTTTTATCGACGGTTTTCACTTTGAGTTCCCATGTACCATATACGATTCCAGAACAACACAAAGGGAAATTCAGGAAAGGAAAATTAGAAATTCATGAATCATTGGGTTATGCCGATTTTGCTTTGCGAAGATTTTTTGATGAAGCAGCCAAACAACCTTGGTTCAAGAATACGCTTTTTGTCATTACTGGTGACCATACGCAACAAAACGCTGAACCTAAATACAAAAATGAATTAGGGCAATACCGAGTACCAATTATCTTTTTTCATGGTAATATATCTGATAATCAACACCTTAGAGAAAACCTAAAAATTGATAAAATTGTCCAACACGCAGATATAATGCCTACAATTTTAGATTATTTGAATATAAAAAATAGACACCCCCTACCCTTCGGAGAATCAATGTTTAAACAATCAGACGGTGGTTGGGCTTTGAAATACAATGAAGGGATTTTCAGACTAACAGGACAAAATTTCCTATTGAATTTGAATAAAGACGAAGAAATGAAAATCGAAAAATGGGGGGATTTAAACATTACTCCAAAAGCACAGCAAGAATACGAACAAAAACTAAAAGCCTATATTCAATATCATCACAATGGATTAGTAGAAAATTCTTGGGGGAAAGGGTTGTGATTGAGTGATTTGGTGAGTTGGTGAATATCGACGAACGAAAAACAAACATCGAGCATCGAAAAACGAAAATCAAAACGCTTCGGCGATGAAGAAATATAAATTTTGTTGCCCGTTTCCGAAACCGTAATCAATCCTGACGTTTACATTTTCTTTGCGGTTGATTTTAAATCGTAATCCTCCTCCATAAGAAGGCAATAACTTGGTTTCAGAAAAATCTTTCAATGAATTACTGACACTGCCAACGCCTAAGAAACCAGTAAATCCCCAACGAGGAGCTACATTTAAACGATACTCTCCTTGTCCTGCCAAGAAATATTTATCCCTGAAACTGCCTTGATAATAGCCCCGCATAATCATGTCTCCACCCAAGAGCCCTAACTCTGTAAAAGGAACGTCTCCTTCGGTGATATAACTATAAAATTGAGCAGCAAATACATCTTTTCTATTTCGGAAAGGTCGGTAATACTTTCGAAAATCAACCACATAACGGTCAAAGTCATGTGTACTACCAATAAAACTATTATGGATTGAGTATTCTAATTGAAGATACGTTCCTTTTGTGGGCGTTAGAACATTATCACGGCTATCAAATAAAATTGCGGCGTTGATTCCCGAAATAACCGAACCATTCGTTCCCAAGCCTTTACTCTTTAAAAGCGTCCCCTTCTCTCCTGCTGTTACATTGTACGTATTCCAGTAACGATAGCCCAAACCTGCAAAAGTATTTGGACGAATTTTACGAAGTGTCAAATTTTCAAATCTAATTAAGTCGAAATTGATACCTTCCTCATTTTCAAGTTTTGCTTCCTTGCCAACGCCATAAAATAAAATTGGGAAACGATTAAAACCCCAAGCCCCGAAGATGAGATACTTTTCTTTATTAGTAAAAATTTGGTAGTTATTTTCAAGAATAAACTGTTTATTGATGGAGTATTGAGCAAAAATTGCCATGTTTGACACTCTCGTGAGGGTATCTCCTTGTCCACCAAAATTGGCAAATCTTTTTACCCCAACACCCAATACCCAACTCGTTTCAGGCATATAAAAAGTAAAAGGGGCAATCAGGTATTTATCTCCCGTAAAAAATTTGACAATTTTAGCATTGCTAAGTCCAGATTTTTGGGTAGAATCTATCAGTTCAGAAGCGGTTACTTTGAAGGTTGTGAGGAAAAGTATGAGTAATAATGCTTTGTTAATCATTGAAAATATTGTACAATTTCTTTTTATTCTATACGATTTCTAAGAAAATACGGTGGGGTCTTTTTTGTATTATTCTAATGTTTAAGTTTATATAACAACGCTGAAAAATATTAGTTCAGTATTGATTTTAACATTTATAAAAAAATAAATCATGGAAACCAAGATTAAAGAAACCATCAAACTAATTAGAACATTAGTTTTGGCTATTGTAGTACTTTTTGGAATTACGTTATTGAGTTTCATTTCCTTAAAGAATGATATTCAAGGAGTTAAAGTCGAAAGTGTTCAAACAAATTCATTGCCAAAAGTTCCTGTCGAATCTGCATTAGTAGCAAAAGGGAGAGAATTGTTTGATTTAAACTGCAAAAGTTGTCATGCTGCAAGTGACGAAATCGTGATTGGACCTGGCTTGAAGGGGATTAGCCAAAGACGAGATTTGGATTGGATTACTAAATGGGTTCAGAACTCAGGAAATGTAATTAAAAGTGGAGATAAATATGCAATTGAGGTTTTCAATAAATATAACAAAATACAGATGACTAATTTTGAAAAACTTTCAGATGAAGACGTAAAAGCAATTGTAGCGTATGTAGAAGTGCAGTAGAGGTTTGTTTTTTTGTCGTTTAAAGTCAAAAGTTTATGAGTTAAATGTTGAAAGTATTTTGGCTGACGCTGACAATATTTCTACCTAAACTTTGAACTCATAAACTTTTGACTTTTTACACAACCCCACCTCGCTTAAAGTCAATTACTTCTGACACAAATAGACAATTTCGTCTTTTGGTAAACAGAATCGCTCCACTTTTGCTGCATCCATTTCCATTACAAATCTATCTTCTGTAACTTTCCAACCACCCTGTTCTAATCTTCGTCCATAATCTTGACCAAAAATTCGATAATGGTCATCTTGTTTAAAAAGTCGCTCTCTTTCTTTTGGGTCAGTAATAGTTTTATCTTCAAAAGTTGTAGCTAATTTCCAATCCTGTGGAGACTGCATAATTGCCCAGCCAGTAGGTTTTAGCACTCTTTTCATTTCTTGCATACATCTAATGTCATCCTCAACGTGTTCTAAAACGTGGTTGCAAAACACAACATCAAAAGTATTTTCTTCAAACGGAATATGATGTAAATCCATTTTAACTTTTGCCAAAGGCGACTCAATATCAGCCGTGATATAGTCTAAATTCTTCATTTTCTCGAAACGGTCAATGAAACAATACTCTGGGGCAACATGAAGCACTTTGAGGTTATCTTTGAAAAAATTCGTTTTCTGCTGCAAATATAGATACATCAAACGGTGACGTTCCAAAGCCAAGCAGTTAGGACAAAGAGCATTTTCACGAGGTTCTAAACGACCATAAGGTAAAAGTTTACTAAAAGTAGCATCACAAACGGTACATTCTACTTTGTTTCCTCTGAGGAAAAGACCATAAGTTTTTGTCGCAAAATGCCCTACTAACTGAATATATTTTCTCGGAATGTTCCTGAGCGTCCAACTAATAATATGTTTAATCATTTACTTTCAATTAAGAATTAAGAAATATGAATTAATCGTGGTTTTGAAATCCTTCACAAAGATAAAAAATAAAGGTTGTCTGACAATTTTTGTGGTCACAGAGTATCTCAGAGTTTTGCACTGAGTCACACTAAGAAAATACTTTTTAACTCTTTGTTATACTTTGTGTCCACAAAACTGTCATAGAACCCAAATAAATTCCTTAGCTTTCAAAAAAAAGTTTCCTGAACAAGAAGTACAGGAAACTTAGAAATTGAAAATAAATAAAATAACATTTCTGACAAATTAAAATTTGGAATTAGACATTTTCAAATTGACTAATTTTCAAATTTCCAAATTAAAAAATTTTACATCTCTCTAATCCAAATATTGCGGTAACTTACCAAATTGCCATGGTCTTGCAACGAAATCGGACCTTTCGGACCATGTACTGGGTTCGTTGGCTGACCGATATAGTTCGTTACACCTTGAATCTTTGTGTGATTTTGTACCACAACGCCATTATGAATCACCGTTAGATAACCAGGACTTTCAATTCCTCCATTTACGGTAAACCTTGGGGCAGTGTAAATTATATCATATACATTCCAATCCCCCATTTTGCTTGTGGCATTCACCAAAGGAGGATTTTGTTTGTAAATAGACCCCGCTTGTCCATTTCTATATGTACGATTTTGGTATGAATTTAAAATCTGAACCTCATAAATTCCATGAAAAAATACCCCACTATTTCCTTTACCTTGACTTTTTATTTCGTCTGCTTCATTGGGCGACCGCCACTCTATATGTAACTGACAGTCACCGAATTGCTTTTTTGTAGAGATATTTCCCGTACCTTTTGCCACAGTAAGAATTCCGTCTTTTACCTCCCATTTTGCAGGACCATTGTCTTTAATCGATTCCCATTGATTTATGTCTTTTCCATCAAATAAAACTACGGCATCAGACGGAATTGCTCCAGGCGTAACCACCCTTACTTCTGGGTCCCAATACTCTGTTACATCAGGTTTTTCTGGATTTTTTTGTACAAAGCGAAAATCTTGGGCATTTATTTTGTTAATGAATAATGAAAATACTACCCCAAAGATGATTTTTTTATTGATTTGCATGGTAATAATTTGTTAAGTTTACTTTTAAAATGATTAATATGACAATACTACAAAAAAAATGGTTTTTAATTCTATTTCTATGCGGATTTATACTCATAGGGGTAAAAGCTCAGGAAAAACCCTTTCAATATTTGGATATGAATACCCTATTGAAAGATAAAAAAATACTGGCTATCAAACAACAATTACCCGCAGGTTGGGAATTTAAAGCCAATGGCAGCCAGTTATTTTTGATCAGAAAGCAACAAGTTATTGTACCATTTGGAGCTGTAAGAAGCACTGGTTCAAAGGCTGAGACAATTACAAAAACGATTGGGGGGAAGAAAGTAATGCTTTTGAAAACTCAAGCATTTATTTTATTTACGGTTGAAAAGAAAATGACTTTTTCTTCTGATAAACCACAAAAATTCAATGCCTTGAATGTCTTTAACTCGGATTATTATACTTTCATGTTGTGGGAAAAACAAGGATATTCAAAATCTGAGCAAGTAGAACCTCAGACATTAATGAATGAATTTGATGCAATTGTGAGTATTTTTGCAGAAAAATGCGAAAAAATTAAATAAACTTAACCAATATGAAACCAGACATCCCTAACAAAGCCCCAGGACAAAAATTGATTAAAAGAATGCCACTTCGTACCAAATGGTTACTATGCGGAGGCGGAGGATTATTACTTGTTGGTTTGGGAATTTCGATAGTTGCTACTGCGGCAGTAAAAAAAGCAGATGTGAATGTAGCTTTTATAACATGGTTTTTTATGGGACTTTACGGTCTGATAATCACCAATTTAGGCTTGGTTTGTTTCGGACAGGCAGTAAGATTTAGGGTGATGATGGACATTAATAAACGTTTCAGTAAACAAGAAAAAGAGTTAGCAAAACGCTTTAAAAAGACTGGAAAGCCACAAGAAAAAGTTTAGGTAAAGAAATAATTACCTAAAACGAAAAAAACCTCGCTTTTGCGAGGTTTTAAATTCTTAGAAGAAATTCGTAGAATTACTTCGCAGCCTTTGCAGCGAATTCAGCTTTGATTGCCTCAACATCGACCAATCTGATAGTTGGTTTTTGAGTCAATTTCTTGATGCCTTCAACCTTGTTAGTGGCTATTGAACGATTTCTTTTCTCTTTTCTAATTAGTCTTGTAACTGCCATTGCAAATGAGTAAACCAAGTTTGGTAAGAGGAACACGGGATTTTGGACCCGATAAAATGATTCGTCGGAATTTTATTTTTAATACCATTAAATCTGTTTTTGAATTATACGGTTTTCAACCAATTGAAACTCCTGCGATGGAAAACCTATCTACTTTGATGGGTAAATATGGTGAAGAAGGTGATCAACTTTTGTTCAAAATCTTGAATTCTGGAAATTTTTCTGAGAAACTCAATCAAACGGATTTAGAAGATGGTTATAAAAAACTGACTTCTAAAATAGCTGAAAAAGGGCTAAAATATGACCTGACAGTTCCTTTTGCAAGATATGTTGTGATGAATCGCTCTGATTTACCAATGCCTTTCAAGCGTTATCAGATTCAACCTGTTTGGCGTGGCGACCGTCCACAAAAGGGTCGTTACAGGGAATTTTATCAGTGTGATGCCGACGTTGTTGGTACAGATTCGCTCTTGTGCGAGGCGGAAATCGTGTTGATGGTGCATGAAGTGATGACCAAATTAGGCATAGATTTTTCTTTGAAAATTAATAATCGTAAAGTGTTAACTGGACTTTCTGAAGCAATTGGTGCAGCAGGACAAGAGAGTACACTTGCCGTTGCGATTGATAAATTAGATAAAATTGGGAAAGAAAAGGTTTTAGAAGAATTAGCTGAAAAAGGTTTTTCAGCAGAAGCATTGTCTAAACTTGACCCTGTTTTTAGTATTTCTGGAACAAATCAAGAAAAATTTGAGCAATTAGAAATTTTATTAGAAAACTCTGCAACTGGAAAACAAGGAATTACAGAACTAAAACAAGTATGGGATTATGTTGCAGCTTTTGGGGTTTCAGAGAAAAATATTGAATTGGACATTACCCTTGCCCGTGGATTATCGTATTATACAGGGGCGATTTTTGAAGTAAAAGCTCTTGGCGTACAAATTGGTTCAATCACTGGCGGAGGGCGTTATGATAACCTAACAGGAACTTTTGGAGTAGCTGGATTATCAGGCGTTGGGATTTCGTTTGGCGTTGACAGAATCTATGATGTAATGGAAGAATTAAATTTATTTCCTGATAATCAATCGGTTACAACTCAATTATTGTTCTGTCATTTTGGAAAAACTGAATTTGACTATGCCCTGCCATTGTTAAAACTTGCCAGAGAAAAAGGCGTAAATGCTGAGTTATATCCAGACATTTCCAAAATAAAAAAACAGTTGGATTATGCCGATAGAAAGAAAATTACCTACGTCTGTATCATTGGTTCTGAGGAAATGGAAACGGGTAAATTGACACTTAAAAATATGATTTCGGGCGAGCAAGAGAAGTTGGAGATAGGAGAGATTTTGAGTAAATTAGGATAAAAAACAGCAATTATGAAATTTTCAGAATGTACAATTTCTTTTTTAGAAAAAAGATTTGGTTTATTAGAAACAGATGGACTGGAAAGTTTAAGTGACTGGTTATCAATCGATTCTGTGATTTCAGAATTTCAGAATCAGAGCTTAATTTTCCATCAAAAAGAATTGAAATTCAATATCTGGAACTGGAATGAACAAGAACTTTCGCTTCATTTTATTGGTCCAATAATTTCATTATCAGAGTTTTCAACAAATGCTTTTAATATTTTTGCTCAAAGAAATTTAACGGGAATCATAGATGATTTAGAATTATCTGGTAAACCCGATGGAATCATTGCAAAAGGTCGAAGAGAGCCAGAGGTGCCATATTTTTGCTTTCAGGAATATAAGAAAGAACTCGACCCAGACGGGCATCCTTTGCCACAAGTTTTAGGAGCAATGTTGGTTGGGCAATCTTTAAATAATGTCAATCAACCAATGTATGGCTGTTACGTGATTGGCAAAATGTGGACTTTTGTTGTTTTAGAAGGTAAAAATTATGGTACTTCGGAAAGTTTCGATTCAACTTCCGATGAAATTTTTATCATTTTTAAAATTTTACTAAATCTTAAAAAAATTGTAGAAAAATTGACTGCATAAGTACTACCCATGATAACAATAGAAAATGAGTTTGTATCTGCCCAAATCAAACCTTTGGGGGCTGAATTGGTCAGTTTTTTTGATAAAAATGCCCAACAAGAATTTATGTGGGAAGCAAATCTTGATTTTTGGGGCAAAACTTCGCCAGTACTTTTCCCAATAGTTGGTGCATTAAAGAATAATCAATACACCTTTGAGGGAGAAAAATATACACTTCCTCGGCATGGATTTGCACGTGAAAAGGAATTTTTCTTAGAGTCAAAATCCGAAACTGAGGTAGTTTTCATGTTAGTTTCAGATGAAAAATCGAAAGAAGTGTATCCATTCGATTTTGAATTCAGCATAAAATATCGGTTGATAGAAAAATCTCTTCAAGTAACTTATTCTGTGAAAAATACGGGACAAAAGGCGATGTATTTTTCAGTTGGAGGGCATCCAGCTTTCAAAATCCCTTTGAGTAAAGGTACAAATTATGATGATTATTCTTTGGAATTCGAGCAAACAGAAAACTCGCCAAGATGGGATTTGACGAACGATGGTTTAATCAAAAACGAGAGTTCGCACTTTTTCCAAAATACAAATCAAATAAGACTTTCCAAGGAATTATTCTACGGAGATGCCTTGGTTTTTGATGATTTAAAATCTCATCATGTAAGTATCAAATCAGAAAAGACAGACAAGAAACTCACTTTTGATTTTGCAGGATTTCCCTATTTGGGTATTTGGGCAGCAAAAAATGCTGATTTTGTTTGTATAGAACCTTGGTGTGGCATTGCCGACTACGAAAATCATAATCAAGAACTTTCTCAAAAAGCAGGAATTAATGCTTTAGGAATTAATGAATTATTTGAAAGAACTTGGTCGATAGAAATCTAAGAAAATAAAAAAGCCCCGAATAGAATCGGGGCTTTTTATATGAAAATATTATGGTTCTCCTATTTTTTATAATTCAATCCGTGATATAATTCAGACTGAAACCAGTTTAAGGAAAATCTAACAGTGTAACACACAACTCTGAAGAGCCAAAATTGATAATTGCTAATTGTTGATTGCTAATTGAGTTTACGCCCTCCAATTCTTATAAGCATTAATCAAACCGTTGGTTGATGAGTCATGCGAAGTAACGGTTTCATTATCAGATAGTTCTGGGAGAATTTGGTTTGCTAATTGCTTCCCTAATTCAACGCCCCACTGGTCAAAACTATAAACATTCCAGAGAATTCCCTGTACAAAAATCTTGTGTTCATACATTGCCACAAGGCTTCCTAATGTTCTTGGTGTCAATAATTTGAATAGAATCGAGTTTGTCGGACGGTTACCTTTGAACACTTTGAACGGAGCCAATGCTGAAATTTCTGCTTCGGACTTTCCAGCTTTTACCAACTCATCTTCTACTACTTCACGAGATTTTCCATTCATTAATGCCTCAGTCTGTGCAAAGAAATTCGACAATAACATTTGATGGTGCTGTCCAATTGGATTATGCGAAACGGCTGGTGCAAGGAAATCCGCAGGAATTAATTTTGTACCTTGATGAATCAATTGATAAAATGCGTGTTGCCCGTTTGTACCAGGTTCGCCCCAAATAATCGGACCAGTTTGATAGTTAATATCTTCTCCATTTCGTCCAACTTGCTTTCCGTTTGATTCCATATCTCCCTGCTGAAAATATGCTGCAAAACGGTGCATATATTGGTCATAAGGCAAAATAACTTGGGTGTCAGCTCCAAAGAAATTGTTATACCAAATGCCTAAAAGTGCCAAAATTACTGGAATATTTTCGTTGAAATCGGTAGTACGGAAATGTTTGTCCATAGCATGAGCTCCGTCGAGCAATTCAATAAAATTTTCATAACCAATTGATAATGAAATAGACAACCCAATTGCCGACCAAAGCGAATAGCGTCCACCGACCCAATCCCAGAAGCCAAACATATTAGCGGGGTCAATTCCGAAGGCTGTCACCAATTTCTCATTGGTTGAAAGGGCTACAAAATGTTTTGCTACATTTTCGTCTGAACCACCATTTGCCAAGAACCAATTCCTTGCAGAATGGGCATTCGACATTGTTTCCTGCGTAGTAAATGTTTTAGAAGCAATCAGAAATAAAGTTGTTTCTGGATTGATTTTCTTGAGAACCTCCGCAATATGCGTACCGTCAACATTAGAAACAAAATGAATATTGAGGTGATTTTTATAGGGTTTCAAAGCCTCAGTCACCATCACTGGTCCCAAATCTGAACCACCAATACCAATATTAACGACATCTGTTATACTTTTTCCTGAATATCCTTTCCATTCACCAGCAATTACTTTATCAGAGAATGATTTCATTTTCTCTAAAACTGCATTAATATCAGGCATTACATCTTTTCCATCAACGGCAATCGGTGAATTTGAACGATTTCTCAAAGCCACGTGCAACACAGCCCGATTTTCAGTTTGGTTGATGACATCCCCTGTAAACATCCGCTCTATGGCATCATCTAATTCACACTCATTTGCCAAAGCAACCAAGGCTGCCATTGTTTTTTCATTGATAATATTTTTAGAATAGTCTAATAAAATGTCTTCAAAACGAGTAGAAAATTTATTGAATCGTTCTGAGTCATTGGCAAATAGCTCTTTTATGGTTGTCTGGGAAATCTCCGTTTTATGTTTTGACAGTAACTCAAAAGCACGAGTTTTATCGAATGGAATTGATTTTAACATAATTATTTTTTGGTTATTTATTTCAATGATAGAATGAGTGAATGATAGAATGAATGAATGAATGAATCAATACGAGATTTTTACCCGTGGCATGGTTGTGGTTTTTATGATTATATAAATACTCTTTTTTTAGATTACAGACTTTTTGCTTTGTTCTAATAGATTGATATTTAGAATTTTACGAAAAACGAACAACAAAAACGAAACCTAAAGACACAAATCTTTCATTTCTTCTTTTGTTCCCAAGAAAACGTTGTAATCAACACTTCCTTTTACGCCCTCCGCCCAGCCTTCCATACTGTGTTGCCAAAACCAGAGGCTTTTACCGTATCCTCTTACTTTTTCCTGAGAATATACGGCAATCCAAAGTGGATAATCCTCGAAATTTCCCTTGATAAATTTATTGTAAAAATTAGGGTTGGTATAAATGATTGGTTTTTTACCGTAGTGTTTTTCGACTAAATCAAGCCAAATTCCAATTTCATTAACAATTTTTTCATTAGATTTCGTCGAATTCCGCTCTATGTCAAGTACGGGTGCAAAATCACCTTTTTCTAATTTTACAGAATTAATAAAACTTTTCGCCTGACTTGCTGGGTCTCGCCAAGGAATATAAAAATGATACGCACCACGTCTGATACCAACTTTTTTGACTTCTTCCCAATTTCTATCAAATTGTTTATCTGCATGGTCGATTCCTTCGGTAGCTTTCAAAAATGCAAATTCAATTTTAAGTTCTTCCTCGGTAAATCTCATTTTCTTTACCCTCGTCCAATTGACATTACCATTATGATGAGAAATATCAATACCATGAACTTTGTATCGAAGTGGAAGTGTGATGCCAATTTTAGAAACTTTACGCCAGCCATTAGGATTACTTTTTAGAAAAGAATCATACACCCACCAACCAAGTGCCAAAACAAAGATTAAGATAAGGGTTTTTTGAAAAAGCGGTAGCTTCGTAAAAATTGTCAGGAGATTCGGTTTTTTCATACCACAAAAATAAGAGAAACATCTTAATTGAGGAGTTTGTGATAGAAAAATTAAAATTTACTTGAAATGTTAAAAAAGTTAAAATGTGTTTTTATGCGAATGTATTTACATATTTTTACCTGATATTCAGTCACTTACAAATCGAAAACTTTAAATCTTCATTATCATGAAAAAAATAATTCTAATTTGTTTCATTCTTTTTTTGGGAATGAATAATATCTTCGCCCAAATACGGGTAAGTGCGTTAATTCATGGGAATAATCAAAATCTGTGGAATAACTCAACGGAAAAAGTCGGGGGATTTGGTTTTGGGGCAAGTATGTATTTTAAACGTTCCAAAAACTTTTGGATTGGAGCAGAACTGAATAATTACAAAATAGGTGAATCATCAGAAACGGCTCAACCAATCATATATCCAGCCTATTCATCTTATGCTTCTAATTATTTGCACAAAGAAGGCAGAATGTACACAGCTTCGGTAGGGTTTGAACATTACTTTCTACCCACAAAAATAATTTCTCCGTACATTGGTGCAAATGCAGGGCTTGCCGTGCTGAACATTCAACCTTACACCGAAAATTTTAGAGGAGAATTAATTCCAATAGTTAGCAACGAAAAGCAAACTTCTCATGGATTGATTAGTGCTTTCAAATTAGGAGTTTTGGCAGAAGTAAAAAACACTATCGGACTTTTAGGACAAATAAGTTTCCAGCCAATTACAGGTACTGACCTGAAAACCAATGGTTTATGGAATATAAAATTTGGATTGACTTATAGGTTTAAGAATTAAAAAGTTTATTTTGACTGCATTATGAAAAACGCTAAACTTCTATCTTATTTTTTGATTCTCGGTATGTTGTTACTTGCTTGTAGTGGGGATGATTTATTAGAGAAAAATACTTATACTCGCTATGTAACAGCAAAAGTAAGCGGAAAACGGTTTTTATTTCCTCTAATTTATCGAAGTGGAGCTTATAGTAATACTTTACACCAAAATAACTTCTTACGCTTACATATGGGGTCTATTCCTAATACAATTGGCGTTGAAATAATAATCCATGACTTAGACTTAACTACACTAAAATTGCCAGCTATAATTCCCAATAAAAATTTTACTATTGCTCTTCAAGATAGTTCATTGTCTCTTCCCAATAATGAAAAATGCAAAAAGTTAAATTTATCTTGTTATTATGTAGCTAATGATTCTTCCACAGAGGTAGAACTTATAATTACAAAATTTAATGGTGATACAGTTGAAGGAAAATTCTCAGGCAACTTTCACACTTTTGGATTTTTTTATTTTATTGTCAATGATTTAACAGATAAAGTAAAAGTTACAGACGGTTATTTTATTTCTGACTACACGAGGTTTTAAATATTCTGGTTCAAATATGATTCCTCACCACGGTCTGTGGCACACCATAGCCGTCAGGGTAGGGATAGAATTAATACGGTCATCTGCTAAATTTTCACTCCCGTGGTCATGTGTCCCAGTGACCATCACAAGTGTGATAGGTATTTATTGCTCGCTCTAAGTCTATTTTTTTGACAGATAAAGCGAGTAATAACTTTTGAAACCGTGGTCTGTTGTATTAAACCCAACTCCAACGGTCTAAATTTTACGAGTTGGAAGTTGATGATTTTGGTTTTTTAACCCACTTTATTGATAAATTTTAGTTGCCGTGTTGCAGTCGCATGAATGTCGAGTGTCATAGAAAGTACATTAGATACTAAATTCTTTGAATCCGACGAGAATTCTTTTCCACAATTTTTAGATTATTTACGCAAAATTTCAAAAATGAGCGATTTAGAATATTGGTTTGACAAAAGAAAAATAAACAACGAAACAACGATCAAAAACATCTTTAAATCCAAAATGCTCACAACTACAACGCCCGAATCACTCACGACAATTGGGCAAAGTGTTTTTGATAAAATTTGGGGGAATGTTGCATTGAGGGAGAGTTTGTTTCCGAGAGCTAATTACCCAAGTATGAATGATGTTCAATATAAAGACGCTGCGAACGTGGATTTTATTACTTTTGTAGGTAACACGAAAGATAATATGAATAGCTCTTTTTATGATTTTATTAAGGTAAAATAAAATGTACTACTTACAAAGAACGAAAAATAATATACAGAATTTTAAAGTAATAGGGGATGATTTATTGTATAAAGTAAATGGCAATGATTATTATTTATTTCAAAACGATACTTTAATTGATGAAAACAATTATGGATATTTTGAATTTGGTAAATATCTTTGCTTGAATCATAAAGATTCAACGGATTTAATAGATAAATTCTCGAAGTCTTTAAATACCATACCTGTTACATTCATCGGAAGGGACTTTTATGGAGATAATTTTGTTGTTTCTAAAAACTCAATTAGAGAAGGAGTAGGTTTGTATTCAAGTAATTATATAATCTGTCAATTATTTCCTTTTAGAGAATTATATGAATTACGTCACAGGTATCTTGGTTCTGGCTATCGGTTTGAAAACCAGTATATTCAAGTACATAGTGAAAGAAAACTTCTCAAATCCCTCTCTCTCCTCACAGGTGAGTACGAATGGGAGGTAGATTTTTCGGGGAGAACTTATTTCGATATACACAAAGAAGCACAAAATGTTGAAATCTCAAAAATCATAGGCGTTTGGGAACAGCAATTATTGATAACAACCAATACTTATGAGCTAATAAGTATTGATACTGCCTCAGGCAAAATCAACTGGGAAACTAATAACCTCCAAAGTAAAATTATTAAACAACCCCCTTATAATCAGTTATTTAGTAATCCATATTTAGAGAATGGTAAAATCTATGAATTGGTTGGTAACGTATATTATTCCATAGATTTATTGACCCAAGCCATAGAAATCCTTTGGCGAGACGAAAGAAAAGAAGGTTTTTTAAGCGTAGCACATCCAACCTATACTGATGATTACATCTATTTTACGGGTTCTTATGGCAATCATTTGATCTCTAATTTGGTGGGCGTTTTCAATAGAAGCAATTATAAGTTAGAATGGGCAGAAGAACTCGAAATAGAAGACACTCCAGAGGGATATGCTACATTAAACCAAGCTCCACAAGTCTCAGATAACAAACTATATGTTTTAGATTGTATGGGTTTATTGCGAATCTTTGAAAAAGAGAACTAAATAAATCTAATGAAGCAGTATTAAGCGTATGGATAAGCAGAAGGAATGAGTGGTAAAAAAATATAAAGAAAGAATGACCTCAAAACGCTTAAAACGTGAGAATTAACTTTTTATATGAAAAACGCACATCGTTTTTTACATCTATGGATTTTCCTATTATTGAGTTCTCACACTCTGTGGGCATCTCATATATTTGGCGGTAATATGTACTTGACTCAACTGGATAAAGCCACAGGTAAGTTCAAATTAACGATGAATATTTATGTAGATGACATTACCTTAGTGCCTTTGGAATTGGGTAATTTGCAAAGCCAAAGTCGTTTGTTAAAGATATTAAGCAAATCGGGCAATGTAAAAATGATGGACATTGACCTGCCCTTCGAGAAACTTTTTGATTTAGTTTATGACAATGAAAGTTGTTTAAGACTCAAAAACCTAAAAACTAAAGAATTCAGATATTCCAAAGAAATCATCCTGAAACCGTGGTCTGTGGCATTAAACCCAGCCCCACGGTATATGTGAGAGAATTGAACTATACTTTCAAGCACAAAAAAAGCCTCTCAAATTCTGAGAGGCTTTTTTTGTTTATTTATTCGGCTGAGGCGTTGTTCTCAAATATGGTTTAATAATGGTAAAACCCTTCGGGAATTTCGCTGCTGCATCTTCAGTTTTTACGGCTGGTGTAATGATTACATCTTCACCATCCACCCAATCTGCTGGGGTGGCAACTTGGTAATTTGCGGTCAGTTGCAAAGAATCAATGACCCTCAATAATTCTTGAAAATTTCTTCCTGTTGATGCTGGATAAGTCAAAGTCAATTTAACTTTCTTGTCTGGACCAATGATAAATACCGAACGTACCGTAGCTTTTTCAGAAGCATTTGGATGAATCATGTCATAAAGAGTCGCTACGTTTCTATCAGAATCTGCGATGATGGGAAAATTCATTTTCACACCGTTCACTTCTTCAATATCAGGCACCCATTTATTGTGCGAGTCCAAATCATCTACTGAAACGGCGATAACTTTTACGCCTTTTTTCTCGAATTCGCCTTTCAAAAGTGCTGTTTTGCCTAATTCTGTTGTACATACGGGCGTAAAATCAGCAGGATGACTGAAAAGCA
>JAAFJL010000120.1 GCA_013298865.1 Cytophagales bacterium
ACAAATTTACAATTTATCGTAAAAAGAAACACAAGTCTTTGATAAACAAATTATTAAAAACACAAAAGACCATCAAATATTTATTTAATGGTCTTTGTAGAAGTAGATTTTGAGCGTTGATTCAAGATTAAGGAAATGATTTTGTTTATCGCAAGATACTCTTTCATTCTATCATTCACTCATTGAAAACCTACAAAATATTAGCTGTTTGCTCTTTAATTTTTTCTAACTCGTCTTTCATATTTACTACTAAACGTTGAATGATAGCATCGTTGGCTTTTGAGCCAATTGTATTGATTTCTCGACCAATTTCCTGACACATAAAGTTCAATTTCTTACCATTGCCTTCCTTCACAACTTCTTCAAAGTAATTGAGGTGAGTTCTGAGGCGAACTTTTTCTTCTGAAATATCATACTTTTCAATATAATAAACCAGTTCTTGCTCGAAACGATTTTTATCAAATTCATCGTCTTGTAACATATCCGTCACCCCTTTACGCAAACGTTCACGGACGGCTGGAATTCGATGTTTGTCTTGTTCTTCGGCTTGAACCAGATAACTTTCTATGTTTTTGATATAATCTAAAAACTTATCTGCAACAATTTTCCCTTCTCTAATTCTGAAATCCGTACATTTCTGAATTGCTTCATGAATTGCCTTTGAAATAACTTTCCATTCCTCTTCAGATTGGTCTTCACTCACGACTTCACTATTGAAAGCATTGGGCATAGTGAGGGCAACTTTCAGCATTTCGGTAGCGTTCATTTCTCCATAACTACCCAAAATATCCTGTAAATCCTTCATGTACGCCTGTACCAAAGCACGGTTTACACTCGTACCCGAACTGGCAACATCATTGAATTGGAGATTTAGATTGAACTCAATTTTACCACGTTCTAAACTTTGTGTCAATAGATTTCTAATTTCTATCTCTCTGAAAGACAGACCTTTAGGGATTCTACAATAGACGTCTGTAAATTTAGAATTTAAACTTTTGACCTCAACGGAAACCGTCATGCCACTCGCCTCAACTACCGATTTACCGAAGCCTGTCATTGATTTTAACATATATTTTTTGTTTTTCGTTAGTCGTTATTCGATGCTTGTTGTTCGATGTTCGTTTTTAGATTTTTGTTGTTCGTATTATCCGAATACCGAGCAACGATAAACGAACATCAAGCAACAAAAATCAACAATCATATTTTTCTTATTTTCAAATTTCTGTACCAAACTCTTGCACCATGGTCTTGTAGTACGATGTGTCCTTTGGTGTAACTTCCCCAGTTAGGGTCATAATCTTTGGCGTCTCTCTTGAATTTGCTATCAGCTACCATTTTGTTGTATTCTTCACTACCGATAGTGTAAGTAATTACATTTTTACCATTCATGAATAACTTTACTACGCCATTTTTTTGTACAATTTTTACTTTGTTCCACTCTCCTACTGGTTTCACATTTTCGGGTTCGTATTTTATCACATCATACAAATTTCCTGCACGGTGTTTTGGAATCTTGCCGTCTTCATGTCCTTCATTATCAAGTACTTGAAACTCTGGACCAGTCCGCCAAGAATAATCATATTTTGGGTCTTCTTGGGCATCGAAAATGATACCACTATTGCCCCCCACAGAAATTTTCCATTCACAAATAAACTCGAAATTTTCATAAACTCCATCCGTAGTAATTTCGCCTCCACCTTTTGCCATCCAACCATCTTTGTAGGTATCATCCAGCATGATAGCATTGTCAGAAACCACCCAAGCAGGAGCTTGTGTTGTCTTGTTATAACTCCGCCAGCCGTTCATTGTTTTTCCATCAAAAAGTAGTTTAAAACCTTGCTTTTTTTCTTGTGGCGAAAGCGTATTTAATTGCTGTGCAACAATATTTACTGAAACTAAAGTCAATAAAATAAGGGTTATTTTTTTCATTTTTATGGTATTGTAAAACGACTTGTCAAGTCGTTGTGAAAATAGTTTATTCGTAACGACTTGACAAGTCGTTTTACAAAAAATCAAGCATCCATACCGTGGTTAACAATCACACAAACAAAATGATAACTGTTTACTGATAACTGCTCACTGATAAAAGCTACTGCTTATAAATCACGCCATCTTTCATGACAAACGTAATTTTGCGAAGTGTCTTAATATCTTGCAAAGGATTAGCTTCACTGGCGATAATATCTGCTAATTTACCATTTTCTATTGTACCTAATTCTTTATCTGTTCCCATAATCTGAGCAGGAACAATTGTTGCTGATTTGATGGCTTCCATCGCTGGCATACCTGCCTCAGTCATGTACTGAAACTCATAAGCATTGTACCCATGTACGGATACGCCAGAGTCTGTTCCGAAGACAATTTTTACTCCTGCTTTATAGGCTTTTGCAAAAGTTGCTTGAATTATCGGACCAGTTTCTAAGGCTTTTGGAACAACCAAAGGATGATAATACCCTGGCACTTTAGCAGAATCAGCTACGGTTTTCCCTGCCAAAATAGTCGCAACTAAGTAAGTGCCGTATTTTTTCATTAATTCAATACCTTCATCGTCCAAAAAAGTCCCGTGTTCAATCGTGGTAACACCTGCTCTTGTGGCACGTTTGATACCCTCTGCTCCGTGTGCGTGTGCTGCTACAATATACCCGTAATCCTTGGCGGTTTCAACAACTGCACGGATTTCTTCTTCGGTAAACTGTGGAGCTTTCCCACTTTTTGCGATACTCAAAACGCCTCCAGTAGCGGTAATTTTGATACAATCCACACCATCTTTATATCTTTGACGAACCGCATGACGACATTCATCTGGACCATTCACAACGCCTGTAAGATAATTTGGGTCAAGGCTTAGTCTTTCACTTAAACCATTAGATGGGTCTCCGTGTCCGCCTGTGGTAGCGATGGTTTTTCCAGAAGTATAAATTCTTGGACCAATGGCTACACCACGATTGATGGCATTGCGGAGAGCAATATTCACACCAGTTCCTCCCAAATCACGAACAGAGGTAAAACCTGCCAGAAGTGTTGTTTTGGCATATTTTGCAGCATCATAAGCTACATCTGCTTGGTTTTGCTGAAAACGTTTTGTTTGGTCTTTACTGGTTTCATTTTCTAAATGTACGTGCATATCCGTGAAACCAGGCATGACAGTTTTAGACTTCAAATCCACCAATTTATCAGTACCAGATGGAGCAAGATAGCCTTTCTGAACACCTGTAATTTTTCTTCCTTCGACTACAATTGACATTTCAGACATTTCTGTATTCTTTACGCCATCAATGAGTGTTCCGCAATGAATAATGGTTCGTTGAGCAAAACTGGCAAAGCCAATACTTAATGCTCCGAAAGTTAGTAGTAGTTTTTGCATAATTATGAGAAAAGGTAGTTTTGGTTTTTTGTTTAATAAAGGTATGATTTTTTTTGTAAAGTGGCAAAGTGGCGAAGGAACAAAGGATCAGAGGAACAAAGTGACAAAGTTTGTAACTCCTCTGCATCTTTGTTCATCTGCTTCGTTCGCTACTTTGCCACTCTGTCCATTTGCTACTTTGCTACTTTACTCAACTCCTCTTTCACCCCCACAACCAAGGCTGCACCCAAGAGCAAAACCATCGCAATAGAAGCGTATAGGTCATATTGTCCACCTTTTGCTACTGAAACTGGTTCAAATTTAAACTCAATTTTATGTTTTCCTGCTGGCACAACCATTCCTCTGAGAATATAATTTGTTCTGAAATGTGGGGTTAATTTTCCATCAATGTATGAATTCCAGTCTTGATTTCCTCTGTAAAAAATCTCCGAGAAAACCGCTACTTGATTCGCCTTTGCAGAAGATTCATAACTAAGATAATTTGATTTAAAATCCTTCAAAACAATCGTATCTGTTGGGTCTGTCTGTGGTTTTAGATTACCTAATTGGTCGGCAAAACGTTTGTCGATGAAGGCAATTTTCTTTGGTTCAAATTTATCCAAAGATTTCATTTCTTCATCGGCATTAGCTACGATTTTGTATTCTGGTACAAACCAAACATTTCCGCAAGCATCAGGATTTACTTGCACATTCATCTGCCCAGTTTTAGGGTCACTTCCCATAAAGTATTTGGTGTTCAACATATTGAAAACCTGCATATTATTATTAGAAATCTGACGCTCTATAATTTCAGCATATTTTTTCAGTTTCGCTCCATGATACCCCCCTACCGACTTGTGTAAATACGAAGCCGTAGCATCCGAAAATCCTCCTCCTCTGGCATTGTCATAAACCCGATAAACAGATTTGTCTTGAAGAATCTGGGTATCAGTTGGTGTTGGGTCAAAATAATGAGAAAAATCTTCCGCTTCCACAAAAGAATCATTGGTAAAATATCTCTTATCAACAGCAAACATATCAAACGTAACAAATAATATCAGCACGGGATAAAAAACCACATCTTTGATTTTATTCGTAATAAATGCCCAAATAAGTCCTGCCGCAATGATTATCAAGAAGAAAGAACGAAATGCGTCTGTTCTGAGCAATGAAGTTCTATCAGCAACCATCGCCTTAATTATGTCGGTATCAACCGTGGCATTACCCGTCAGTTGCATAGGAGTACTTGGTTTAAAGTCGAAAAATAGCCCTGGCATTAAACCAAAAATCAAGCAAAAACCTGCCGTAAGCCCCAAGCTATACATCAAAGGTTTTTTGAGGTCTGCAAAACTTGGTTTGTTATCTACAATTTGTTTTAAACCCAAAATTGCCAACATGATGATGGAAATCTGAGCTATTGATAAAATGGAAGTAGTTGCCCTAAGTTTATTGAAATAAGGTAGGTGTTGAAATAAAATTGAGTTGAAGAAAAAGTTTTTTCCCCAAGCAATAGAAACCAAGAAAATTGTTCCAATAACCAACGCCCATTTCAGGTTTCCTTTCACAATAAAACCACCTAAAACAAACAAAAACAAAAGAATTGCTCCTGCATAAGCGGGACCGCCTGTCATTGGTTGTTCGCCCCAATAACCCTGAGTACTCGAAAATTGCAAGGCATTTTCTTCTGGAATACCATTATTGACCATCGTTTTGTAGGTCTGTGATTTTTCACCGCCTAAAGATGTGCTATTTGCTCCACCATAAAAATTCGGAATCAATAAATTCCAAGTTTCGCCAATACCGTAGCTCCACATAAAAGCATATTCTTCGTCGAGTCCATCTTTTGCAATCTGAGTAGATTTAGCGTTGGGAAGCGGAGATAATTCTGATTTTCCACGGGTAGTTTCATCGGCATAAACTGCATTATTCCAGAGCCTCATGGTATTTGTACCCAAACCGATTCCTGCCCCAACTAAAGCCACTAAAAGAGCTATAACAAAATCTTTTAACTTTTTGGTTTGCAAAGCATGAATCCCCTGTGCAGCCACAACAAAAACGATTAATAATCCAACGTAATAAGTGATTTGTGGGTGATTTCCATAAATTTCAAGACTAACAAAAAGTGCCATTAAAGCACAGCCTATTATGTATTTTCGTTGAAATAACAACATCAAAGCACTTAAAACCATTGGTGTATAGGCAATTGCAAGTGATTTTGAAGAATGCCCCGCTGGGAAAAGTACCATATTATAAGTAGCCAAAGCAAAAGCTATTGACCCCAAAACGGATAGCCAACTACTTGCTCCCATCACCAGCAAAAGAATATACATACCCAGCATTTCAAGGAACATTGCATTGGCTGGAGACGGCAAAATATAATTTAGTTTAGAGCCAATCATTCCAGAAATACTATTCGGATAGCTACCCCCAATCATAAACGCTGGCATTCCGCTAAACATAGAATTTGTCCACCAAGCATCTTTACCTGTTTCTGCCTTAAAATCATTCAATTCTTTAGCTGGTGCTACCGACATCCTAATATCGTGTTGTTCAAGTTTCTTTCCTTTGTAGGCGGGCGTTACGTACATTACCGTAAGCAATACAAAAGTGATGATGGCAAGTAAGTGGGGTAATATTTTCTTGAAGGACATTGTATGGAATTTGAAAATTATATAATTTGAAAATTTGACGATTTACTTTTTAGGTTGTCGGACAATTTTTGTGGTAGGGACGAATAGCATTCGTCCTCTTCCTCATATGGACACCGTGGACTATTCGTCCCTACATTAGTCATTCCACAAAAATTGTCAGAGAACCACTTTTTATGAATAAAAATTGTGCCGATTAATTCTTATATAAGCAAGTTAACAATTTCTAAAGTTTAAGACAAAAAAAGCGGTTTTTTTAGGTCGCAGGTATGAGGCATAAGGTCGTAGGTTGTTCTACTGAGTAAAATATCAAACAAAAAAGTCGTAGATACAAGTTTTACCTCATACCTACGACCTAATATTTCATACCTAAAACATTTACAGCTTCAAATTCAAAAGATTTTCTAATCCTTCGGCTGAATCTGCACTGCCGTCTTTAATAGTTATCATTTCTAAATCAAATATCAAATCATGTCCTGCTAAAGGGTGATTGCCATCAAGCGTCACTGTTGTTTCTGTCAAATCAGTTACAGTTACTTGAACAATCTGTCCGCCTTCTTGGTGCATATTCAAAGAACCTCCAATTTCAAGTTCCATATCATCGGGCATTTCAGAGCGATTGACCGTCAATTTATAATCTGGGTCTGCTTCGCCATAAGCCTCATGTGCAGGTATGTGAAGCGTCTTTTTTTCGCCAACTTCCATTCCCAAAATACCATCATCAAAACCTTTAATTACCATTCCTGCTCCGAGCGGGAATTCGAGTGGCTCACGTCCTGCCGAGCTATCAAATACAGTTCCATTGGTTAATTTCCCTGTATAATGCACGCTCACGATGTCGCCTGCTTTTGCTTGTGCCATTTTTCTTCGTGTTTATTTGTTTAGTTAAAATTGACATCAAGCGGTTAGCTATTAGCCAAAGAGTTTCATTTTTTCAAATGTAAGGTTTTTACTTTTATTTGGCAAAACTATTGAGCGTAATATAGTAAATGGTCAAAAAACTGGCGTGAAACTTTGTATGTCTCCCTATCCAAGCAGTAATTCAACATGAAAATTTGCGTAACTTTGAAACAAAATATCAAAAGTTGACGTAGTAATATTGTAAAATCTATTTCTAAGGCACGAATCAAACTCGTGCCTTCTTTAGTAATAGGAAGTCTATTACTTTTTATTCAAACAAAAAATGCTTTATCCCAATAATATAGAACAAAAATTAGGTTTTGACCGTATTCGTGAAATCCTCAACAATCTCTGCGTCAGTCCATTAGGCAGAGCATTTGTAGAAAAAGTGCGTTTTTCTGATAATTATGACATGATTCAGAAAATGATTAGACAGGTTGACGAAATGAAGCAAATCATTGAGATTGATGCCAATAATTTTCCGACTCAGAACTATTTAGATGTCAATTATCAACTTTCAAAAGCAGCTATCGAAGGGGCTTTCCTGACTGAAGAAGAGTTTTTTGATGTAAAAGTTTCCCTCAGAACGATTCAGGAATGTTTGCGTTTCTTCGACAATAAAGAACCTGAACAATATCCGCAATTAAGAGAATTATTGGGTTCGGCTTTTTCGGAAAAAGAACCTTCTGGCACAACGCCTAAATTGGCTATCCGCAATTTGTTGGATACCTTAGACAAAATCATTGACGACCGTGGACGATTAAAAGATAATGCTTCATCAGACCTACAATCTATCAGACGGCAATTGATTTCTGAACAAGGTGGCTTACGAAAAAAATTAGATTCTATCTTGAAAAATGCTCGTGCCAATGGTTGGATTACAGATGATTTCTCATTGACTTCTCGTGGTGGACGTATGGTAATTCCGATTTTGGCAGAACATAAACGTAAAATTAAAGGCTTTGTCCATGACGAATCTGACACTGGAAAAACAGTATATCTTGAACCAACCGAGGTCTTAGATGCCAATAACGAAATCAGAGAATTAGAGAATGCCGAACGCCGTGAGATTGTAAAAATCTTGATGGATTTAACCACAAAACTTCGTCCGCACGTACCAGTATTACGCAAGGCTTATACTTTTTTGGGCATCATAGATTTTATCAGAGCTAAGGCAAAATTGGCTATTTCATTAAAAGCAATTGCTCCACAATCATCTAATAGCCAAATAGTTGACTGGCAAAACGCAGTCCACCCACTGCTTTTTCTTTCGTTCCAAAAACAAGGAAAAAAGATTGTTCCCCTCAGAATTAGCCTTGATAATGACCAAAGGATTCTCTTGATTTCTGGACCAAATGCAGGTGGAAAATCTGTTACTTTAAAAACCGTTGGATTGATTCAGTATATGTACCAATGCGGTTTGCTTGTTCCGATGCGAGAGGATTCTACGATTGGGATTTTTAGAAGTATTTTCATTGATATTGGCGACGAACAAAGTCTGGAAAATGACCTTAGTACGTACAGTTCGCACCTGACAAATATGAAGAATTTCTTGGTAAATGCAGACAAAAAATCACTCTTTTTGATTGACGAATTTGGTACAGGAACAGAGCCAAGTTTGGGTGGTGCAGTAGCAGAGGCAATTCTGGAAGATTTAACAAAATCAGGAGCTTGTGGAGTGATAAACACGCACTACACTAACCTGAAAGCATACGCAGACAAAACTGCTGGGCTAAAAAATGGGGCAATGCGGTATGATTCAGAACATCTTGAACCACTCTATGAATTAGAAATGGGTAAGCCTGGAAGTTCATTTGCCATTGAAATTGCCTATAAAATCGGTTTACCAAAAGCAGTAATTGACCGTGCCAAAAGTAAGGTGGGAAATCAGCAAGTGAATTTTGAGAAGATGCTCAAGGAATTGGAAATTGAGAAAAAGGTTTTTTCAGAAAAAAATGTTGAAAATGCTCAGAAACAACGCAAGCTCGACCAACTGTTAGAGCAATATCAGGCACTAAAAAATTATCTTGATACCGAAAAGAAAACCCTCTTGAATACTGCCAAAACCGAGGCAAAACAATTGCTGAAAGATGCCAACCAACGCATAGAGGCAACAATCAAAGAAATTCGTGAGCAAGGTGCAGAAAAATTAGCCACAAAGGAGATAAGACAGGATTTACAAGACTTCCAGAAAGAGTTAATTTTAGAAAAAATTCCAGAACAAATTGCCTCAAAAGAGGAAGAACAAAAGGACGAAATTGAAGTTGTAGGCGGTGAGATTACAATAGGTTCTTTGGTCAGAATTAAAGGTCAGGAAGCATTGGGAGAGGTTTTGGGAATGCGTGGAAAAGATGTAGAAATTGCGATTGGTGATTTGAAAACTACTATAAAACTGAATCGTTTAGAGAAGATTTCACGGAAGGAATTCAAGCAAAAAACTTCTCCGAGAGCCAAAATGGGGGGAATTGACATGAACGAAAAAGCGATGAATTTTACCTATAATTTCGACCTAAGAGGCAAACGTGGCGACGAAGCCCTAACAGAAGTTGACGGTATCATGAACGATGTGATTATGTTGGGTTATGATGAATTCAGGATTGTTCACGGCAAGGGTGACGGAATTCTACGAACGCTAACTACCTTTAAAACAATAAATTAACACAAAACAATGATGAAAACTCCTTTTAAACTTTTGTTTGTTTTGGCGGCTGGTTTATCCATGACTGCCTGCGTATCCAAGAAAAAATTTGCCGATTTACAATCTCGTTATGACAGGTCTCAGGCTGATTTAGTAAAATGTGGTGATAATCTCCAAGATTACAAAGACCGTCTCACTGCGATGTCGAGGACGAAGGATGACATAGAAAGTCAGAAAAATTCTTCAATTAGAGACCGAGATAAACAAATCACTGATATGGGTCTCCAGATTATTGACCTAAGAACCCTCCGAGACAAACAGTTAGACGCCATGAGTAACCTAACCGTTTTATCGAAAGAAGCAAATGCAAATATTGACAAAACGTTGTCCCAGTTAGAGAAAAAAGATAAATACATCAATTTATTACAAGCCGCCCGTACCAAGACCGATTCTATCAATTTGGCATTAGCGGTTAATTTAAAACAAGTATTGAACGAAGGAATCGAAGACAAAGACGTAGAAATAAAAATTGATAAAACGGTTGTCTTGATTAATATTTCGGATAAAATGTTGTTTAATTCTGGAAGTGCGAAATTATCAGCGAAGGCAACTACTGTGTTGGAAAAAATCGCTCAGATTATTAAGTCTAAACCAGATTTAGAAGTAATGGTTGAAGGTTACACAGACAATGTGGCAATCAATACGGAATGCGTAAGTGACAACTGGGATTTGAGTGTAAAACGTTCAACAGCTGTTGTGCGAGTTTTGCAGCAGAATTTCAACATTGACCCTAATAAATTAATTGCAGCAGGCAGAGGTGAATATAATGCAATGGCGAGTAACAGTACGCCAGAAGGCAAAATGGCAAATCGTAGAACACGCATTATTTTAATGCCAAGACTTGACCAATTTTATGATTTATTGAATCCTGATAAGCGGTAAAAAAAAGAGTGCAAATATCTGGTTTTCAAATATTTGCACTCTTTTTTAAATATTTTCGACCTTTCTACATTGTGAAACACGACAGATATAAATACTTCCCTTCAATAAAAAAATAGCCATTAGAAAGTGGTGATTTTACTAAAGTACCAACATCAAAAAGTTTCTCATCTGGTGTATAGTAGCCATCTTCAACAATAAATTTCTTTTTTATTTCTTCGGGTAACCATCCATGAATATCTTCTTTTTTTAGGTAAACTTGTGATTCATATTTCTTTGAATTCAATGCTTTGATAGCAACTAAATCAGCTTCGGTACATTCAATAATTGCATCAACAGAATAATCATTTTTATTTTTTTCGTAAGTAGTTAGCCAAGTAACTTTCTGGGATTCTAAAGGGACTTGAAGTAACTCTTTTAATGCTTTAGCATCAGTTGAAGGTTTTTCCATTGTATTACTATTGGTTGAAGAATTTGTGCAAGCATTAAACATTAAGATAATACTTAAAATTTGAGTGTATTTCAGAAAAAACTTTCTATTGTTCATCATGGAGTCCAGGTTATGATAAAAAAGTGAGTTCCATATTGTTGAAATTGATACGCTAAACCCGAAACTTCAAAACGTCCATTATCAGAATCAGGTATTCCTGTCTTGATGTCCTTATTATTAGGATTGAAGTTATACCTATCTTCCGCATTAATTGTAACTTGAGCTTGGTAAGTTGGTTTCATCACTTTACCAACTTTTTTATCAACTCTCGTAACTTTAGCACTCATCCAAAATGGAAGAGCCCCAATAGCTTTTTGCCAGTTTTCGGTTGCTGGATAAGGAAATCGCATATCTTTAGCACCAATATAAAAGACAATACTTGTGATTGATTTACTAAGATTTGGTTTATCTAATATTCTAACAGTTTCCCTCTTGACGATAATTTTACAATTATTGAGCATTTCTCTACCACTTTGATCAGAAGATAAATATTTTGGTAAATCAAAAGTATAATTTGCACCCTTACCATACAAAAAATGACTATAAGCATCCAAACCATCTTTTAACTCACTTTTCAATTTGTAGCCTCCTTGTAATTTTATTTCCCATTTTTTATACGCAATCCTATCTCCCCAAGTGGGTTCTTTTAAAGGTAAAAGTGTACCATTTGGACCTTCTCTAAAACCATTATCAAAGGTCATTGGTGGGCGACGGGGCATTCCTACAGAAAACTCATTCATAACATTGTTGATTTTACGTTTCACAATTACAACCCAAATATCAACATATAGTTTCAAAAAATACCTACACCAATGAGTGAACGGCATGATGAATGAGCGAACGGTAGCATAAAAAAGGTCAACCCTTCTGGGCTGACCAAATGATAATCATATTTATATTATCTCAACACTTCGTGACTTGCCCTACGGTGAAGAAAATAAATTTTCCTCTTAAACTCTCTGGATAAGTAATACTTTTGAAATATTCTAAAAAAGTATCTTCCATATCTTTCTTTGCAGTATCAGACATTCCTTTGCAGTTTATGTCACTTCCATGAAGCGTAATTTTCGATACCCTTCCGTCCGAATCAATCAAACATTCATAATCCAATAGAATATCTTCACATTGAACACAATTTTGAACAAGATGATGTTTATGGAGATACGCTGAATAGATATTTTTTAAGAAAGTAGCATTTATTTCTTTCCAATCATTTCTGGCAAAATTATCTAAAGAGTCAATCTCTACGGATTCCTGAGAGATGGGTATTTCTTTTTCAGTTTTTTTCATGGTACTATCTTTATTTTTTTCTTGTGCATTACTACACGAGAATAATATAAGTGAAAAAAGAAGTAAGAATTTGTAGTCTTTCATAACTAATTAGAGAAAAAAGTATCGTTCTGAAATTTTTCTTTACTTGCCTCAGATAGAGCTTTTTCAGAAGCTGACATAGCCTTAATAATTTGCTCCATCGAATGGAATTCAATTAGTTCTTTCAGTAATGGAAGTGCATCAGTCCTGATACTATGCCGTGTTCCAAAAAATAACAAATTATTCTCTGAAATTCTATTCCCGTTTTCGTCCCTAACCAAACTCCCTTGAAATTTCTGTTTCAACCACCTTCCTCTTACTTCATCTAAATAATTAACCGAAGAACAAGCATTAAAAAACCAAGCTCTGTACATTCCCCCTCTAAATTGTTTAGATTTAGACATTGCCTCTAAATCATTTTGCTGATTTTTTGGAATTTGAGCATGGTTATAAAATGGCGTTTTTCGTAAAACTCCGTTCCGATGATAGGTTGAATTATCCCCTATCACAAAATTTTGGGCAGTTACATCATCACCGTCGAAATCTGGTCCATGTCCTGCTCGTGCATGACCAGAATAGAGTACAACTTCTTTCTTAGCTAAAAAACTGGCAAATGTTGCTTTAGCATTCTTCTTCCCAGGTATGATGGTCTTATCTTTTCTACTATCATAATCTCCGTGTATGATAGTAACTTCAATTGTAATTTCTACCGATGCAGGTTTTGGTTCTGCTTTTGTCGCTTTCTTTGTATAGTTTTTCTTCTTCGTAAATACATCATAAAATTGAGTATGGCTATTGTCAAAACGAAAGCCGCTACTCTTCAAAAATTCCGATATTGCGGTGAATTCACTTACAAATGGATACCCAATTGCCACACCAATTTCTAACTTTTTATCTGCCAGAAGTTTTTCATAATTAAGTTCTGCCATGTCATTATTTGTTTAAATTGTTGAAAAATTATTCATTCTTCAGTGGTAAAAGTAACAGATCATAAGTATCTCCATCGGCATTTTGTTGTGCCAATAGTTTTACCTTAACGTCTTGATTATTCTTCAAATCAGCAGCATATTCTTTAATTGAATACCACGAATAAGCAACAGTTTTTCCTTTTTCTCGGGCTTCAAATGAAATCATTACTTGTTCATCAGACAAATCTGGGCAGTATGATTGTAGTTTTATGGGATTCTGGTACGTGCCATGATACGCTACCTCTGATGAGATTCTGATAGTAAATTCGTAGTTACTAAAATCTACATTGTCTTCATGAGTAATAAAGAAGTTTAGGTTTATGGGTTTATCACAAGGAGGATTTTCTGAAACTTGGGGAGTAGATTTTATCTCAATAAGATTATCTGCAATAGGTCTTTGGGGTTTACTGAACCACCAAAAGCCCAAAGCACAGCCCGCTATGATTCCCAAAATTGATATTATCGCTTTAATATTCATTTAGTTCTTATCGTAATACTTTTACAACAACTTGCATTAACCGTAGAAGCCTAAAAAATATTTTAGCGTGCTATTTCGGTTGAAAACAGCACGCTAATTTTTGAATTATAATCTTAACTCACTTTCCAAACTAACTCATCATTTCCTTCTTCTTTACTGATACTGAGGGTATTACCTTTTACGAGTTCGCCCGAAATTATCATTTTTGAAATCGGACGACGTAATTGATTTCTGATATTTCCTTTGATTGGTCTCGCTCCGTATTTTGGTGTGAAACCTAACAACGCCATTTGTTTTTTGGCATCTGGGGTTATTTCCAACATGATGCCTTGTTTGTTCAATGGGTCGAGTAATCCTTTTAAGTGAATATCGAAAATCTTCACCACGTTTTCTTCTGTGATTGGGGCAAATGGTACAATCTCCGTAAGACGAGCTAAATATTCTGGACGGAAATGTTTTGCCATAATGTCCATCAAATCGTTTGACTTTGGTGGAATTCCCGTTTCTGTAAATGTTTTTGCAATACTTTCGCTACCAATATTCGAGGTAAATAGTACCACTGCATTCGAGAAATCTCCTTCTTTACCCAAACGGTCATGCACTTTTCCTTCGTCCATAATCTGCAAGAAAATGTCATAAACTGAAGGGTGAGCTTTTTCAATTTCATCGAATAGAACAACTGAGTAAGGTTTTTCTCTGATTTTATTAATCAAAACTCCACCTTCTTCATAGCCCACATAGCCTGGAGGGGCTCCGTACAATAATGCTGCTGAGTGTTCTTCTTTGAATTCAGACATATCAAAACGAATCATGAAGGATTCATCATTGAACAAGAAATCCGCCAACGATTTTGCTAATTCGGTTTTACCTGTACCCGTTGGTCCGAGCAAGAAGAATGAACCAATCGGTTGTCCTGGTTTTATTAAGCCCGAACGAGATTCTAAAATTGCCTCACAAAGTGCTTTCACAGCATGGTCTTGTCCGACAACCCTTTTCTTCAAAATCTCATTCATCATCATTAACTTCTCTCTTTCCGAACTTTGGAGTTTTCCTAATGGAATTCCAGTTTTGCCAGAAATAACAGCCGCAACGTCTGCTTTTTCTACACTTTCTTTCACCTCTGCCGAAAGCACCAATAGCCCTTCAAGCATTGATTTCAAATGTTCGCTTAGTGCTTCGGTAGTTTCTAATGTTTCTGGTTGAACCTCAGATTCTAACTGATTCAACAAAATATGACTTACTTTATTTTTTACCAATGTCAAAAACCAGCGAAGGTCTTTCATGTATTCAACACTCTCTTGTGCAACACCATCAGCCGTGATTTTTTCAAGTTCAGCCTGAAGCAATTCGATTTCGTTTTTAGATGTTTCGCCCATCATTCTTATGGCAGCCATTGTTCGGTCTAACAAATCAACGGCAGCATCTGGCAAACGACGATCTTTCACATAACGTTTCGACAATTTTACGGCTTCCTCGACAGTACCCACTCCCACTTTTAATGTATGATGTTTTTCGTAAAAAGGCACAAGGTTCTGAATCATTCTTGTAGCCGTAATCACATCTGGTTCTTCTACTCTGAGGATTTCAAAACGACGATTAAATGCCTCATCTGCTTCTACATACTGGCGATATTCCTCGTTAGTTGTTGCCCCAATTGCCGTTATTTCTCCACGAGCCAACTCTGGTTTTAATAACTGAGCAACGCCTGTTCCCATAGAGCCTTTTGAATCTAAGAGAATATGAATTTCATCAATAAAAAGAATTGCCTTTTCGTATTGCTTTATGTCTTTGATGATAGCTTTCACACGGTCTTCAATCTCACCTTTATAGGATGCACCAGCCGCCAATGAACCTAAATCTAATTCAAAAACACGGGCATTTTGGAGGTGTACTGGCACTTTTTTATTGATAATATCCAAGGCAAAACCATCAACCAAAGCTGTTTTTCCAACGCCTGGTTCTCCTACTAAAATTACGTTTGGTTTGGTACGTCTGCCCAAGATTTCGGCAACCATACGGGTTTCACGGTCACGCCCAATGATTGGGTCGAGTTTGCCTTCTTCTGCCAAAGCGGTTTTATCCACACAATATTTATACAATGCACCACCTCCATCATTTTTGTCCTGACTTGGGGCTGCACCACCTCCGCCACCGCTTGCACCTTTAGCAATATTTCCAGCAACGGCTTTGGCAATAGAAACTTCTTCCATGGCAGTGTCCATCAACTCTTTCTGAGTAATGGGCAAACTTTTAAGTTGTTCAGCCGTAAAAGCCAAGTTGGGTTTCAATAAAGCAGAGAAAGTACTAATTGGGTCAGTCCAGTCACGAGACAATTGCATCGCAATTAAATCAGCCATTTCCATGACCAAATAAACCTTATTATCTCCCGAAGGATTTTCGGAAGTCCGAGTCGATTTAGGCGTATCTTCAATTCTAATTTCAGCCCATTCTCTCAGGAAATGAATATCTTTTCCTGTTGAAGCAAGCATCGAAGCCAAACCGATTTCGTTGTGCAACAAAGCCATCATCAAATGTGAGGGAGAAAACTGCTCGTGAGAATATTCTTTGGCAATGGATTGGGCAATTTGGATAGCCCGTTTAAGATCGTCGTTGTAAGCCATGAGGTAGTTGAAGTTGAGGGTTAATCAATGGTTTTGCTTTTAGTAAATAAAATACGTTCTGATATTTACTTGAAAACTTATACAATTATAGTAAAAGTACAATTGATTATAGATTAATTAGAAAGAATACAGGTTTTTACGGGGAAAAATTAGTAAACGGTAGTACCAAGAGGTGTTTTGATTTTTTTCTTTGTATAGAAATTGTTAAATTCATATTAAGAAGTTGTTGGAGTTTGAGTTGTGGAATTGTTAAAACAGCTAATTTTCTAAAAGCTATTGAGAGAATCAATTCTACCAAAAAAATCCCAATAATAAAGATTAACCGATTTTAGTTGGTAAATACTTGATATTGAGAAATTTAATTTTCAAATTACCACTTCATATATAATCAGACAATCTCTGACGAGATTAAAATTGTCAAAACACATTACCATGTCAAGGTTAATTACAAAAATTTTCTTCTTTTTGATATTTGCAGTTTGCTTTATGGCAGACTTGCAGGCACAAGACTATATATATACCGTTGATAACAGCATTCTGGAAGGAGAAGTTATTTCTATAAAATCTTCAAAAATAAAATACAAGAGACAGAAAAATCAGCGTGGACCTACCTTCAAAATTGACCGTGATAAAGTATTGATGCTTTTCAACAGAAAAGGTAACTATCTGGTAATGTCAGACTTAGCAGAGAACAAAGGTCAGGCTGATGAAATGATTGATGCCTTCATGGCTTCGGTGGAAGATAGCGTGTATCACCCTTACGATAAAATCATTACCAAAAATAATGACATTATTCCTGCTGAAATTCTGGGTGAAGACGAGAAAAACATGAAGTACCGCACCGCAGAAGGCAAAAAAGCAACGATTGAATTAGCCGATGTTTTTGTGGTGCTTCGCCAAGACGGTTCGCACAAATTATGGGCTTACACAGCTATTGCATCAACGACTTTGAGTAAAGTTCGTACTAAAATCAACTCTTTTGGTGATAGACTTATTTCGGTTCAAACAACCAATGCTGGCAAACCAAATGAAGAGAAAAAAGTAACGAGTTCAAAAGCAATTGATGCAAAGAAAAACGATGAACCTGACGAATTGAATGATATTGATTTTCAATTATACAGTAGAAAAGCCTTAGAAAAAACGCAGGAATTGAGTCGCTATTTTCAGATTATTTCTGGAAAAAGTACAGATTTTGAAACATCAAATAAAGCTATTGATTTAGCAGTGGCACTTTTTATCAATGAAGATGCCGCAGTGGAGGTTGGCGACGTAAAAAGTGTTGAGAAGAAGAAATATAAAATCAGAAAATATCTTGAAAACCTGAAAAGACTAAAGTACGACCGTGTAGAAATCAACTGGACTAACGTGCAGTATGTCAGTAACTTACGAAAAGGAACTGATGGAAATTATTACGGAATTGTGTCTTTTCAGCAAGAGTTCAAAGGATTCATTGACGGTAAGATGGTGTACCGAAATGTGACGACCAAAAACATGGAGGTTATCCTGAAAACTTATACCAAGCAAATAGAAGGAACTGCCATGTTGCTATGGGATATTTTCCTTTCAGATATTGGCGTAACAAATAATAAAACGAGCTAATTTTTGTTATTCGATGTTCGATTTTTGTTTCTCGATGTTCGAGATTTCTATGTTTGAGCTTTCAACGCATCAGAACACTACGAGACAACTTTCTGACTATCAGATAATTACATTTTTAATTCATAATTCCTAATTTTTAATTGCAAACATCATACATTTTTAATTCATAATTTTTAATTCTCAATTCTTATACCCTCAACCATGCGAATTGTTGCTTTACTTCTAATACTACTAATGAGTGCCAACATAGGTATTGCACAGAAGAAAGCAACACCTAAAAAACCGATTGCCAAACATACAAAAGCCACAGAACCACAAAGTAGTGCTTTATATAATCCTATGACCAAAATTGGACGGGGAGATATTGAAAATTTTGTCTATCAGGTTAAACAAATTGACGAATTTATTGAACGTTTCAATAACAATGATAGTACCATGTTGCGACAATACATGGATGTGAATTCGCCAGAGGTTGAAGCTAAACGGCTATCAATGTTCAAAGGTCTCTTTGACCGTGGACGTACTTGGAATGTGGACGATATGAAGGGAATGTACCAAACTGTAAATGATACTTTAGCTCCTGTTATGCTCAATTTTTTTGATGAAAACTGGTATGCAGATGCCACTTGCAGTTTTTATTACAAAGGTGAATCCAAGAAAGGGCGACTGATTTTACAGATACAAAAAGTACCTAATCGAGCTTCTAAATGGGTAATTGTCAGTGCGTTAACTCCATTTTTACCTTCGCATTCAGGAGAATTTCCGAAACTTTCTATCCCTGCCGACAGTAACCGTACGATGAATCCTGTGAGTCATGGAACGGATTTTTTGGGTTTGCAAAAAGCCTTGATTGATAAGCGAAACTTCTCGAATTATTTGCACGAAAATATGTACGATTTGGCGTATGCCCCTTTCGTGAGTGCGGTTTTGGACGAAAGTTTGGAAATTGACCATGTGGACTTTGTGCAATACCATTTCTTACAGATACCCAATTGGATGTTTAAAGTAGAGAAAGTTTACCGAGAAAATTCCAATAATTCTGGCTGGCTCATTAGCACATTAATACCTACTTCAAA
>JAAFJL010000121.1 GCA_013298865.1 Cytophagales bacterium
GTATTTATAGAAAATAAAATTACAGGGTGCCTTGGAGTTCATTTAGATAAAGGCATATTTCCTTGCGAGCTTAAATTCTAATATTTCCTCTCTTGGCTGTGTTCCCACCTGAATTTCATGCGTAAGCAACACAAGTGTCTGAATATCATTTGATTATCTGAAAAGATAGCAAATTGCTCCCCGTTAGGTTTCTGATGGAGACGACATCAGTTAAGAGAAAGTGAAGCTAATTTTTAATCGTTCATCACCAAATTTTCATTAAATTCCTCCCATTCAGCTATTAATTCCGCTTTTTTTAGAACCCTCGGAAATTTATTTTGTCCGCCTACTTTCCCTTTTTTTTCCATAAAATCATAAAAAGTTTTTACGGGTAAAACTTTCAATTTTATTTCTCCTAAAGCGTGTTTTCTTTCAACAGGATAATCGTCGTTAATTTCACAAAGAGTTTTATCAATAAAAGCTAATAATTGTGTCTCATCAATCTGAGAATCCGTGCCTACATACCAGTGATGGGCAAAAGTATGCTCCACTTTTTTTCCAACAATGGTAAATTCACGTACATCAATATTGAATTCCGTTGAAGCCAATTCAATCGCTTTGTTCATATTATCTACCGAGAGATGTTCTCCGCAAAGGCTCAAAAAATGCTTCGTTCGACCTGTAATGATAATTTCTGCATTCTTTTTATTGGTAAATTTTATGGTATCACCAATCAAATAACGCCAAGCACCCGACACCGTAGAAATCAGTAAAGCGTATTCTTTTCCTTCTTCAACTTCATCAATCATCAACGTTTCTGGTTTTGCCACCATTACTCCGTCAGAATCAAAATTTTGTTCGTTGAAAGGAATAAATTCAAAGAAAATCCCATTGTCCAGCACCAATTGCATATCATGTTCGGGCTGAGTCTGAAAAGCCAGAAAACCTTCCGATGCCAAGTAAGTTTCAATGTACTGAATCGGGCGACCTAACAATTTTTCAAATCCTTTTTTATAAGGTTCAAAACTGACACCACCATGGGCAAAAATTTCTAAATTGGGCCAAATCTCATGAATATTTTTGAGGTTATATTCTTTGATAATTTTTTCCATCAATAACTGAATCCAAGCAGGTACACCTACCACGAAACCAATATCCCAATCTTTCGCTTTTTTGGTAATTTTTTCTAATTTCTCCGCCCAGTCTCTTGTTTCAGCGATTTTTTTGCCTGGTTTATAGAATCTTTCAAACCAAAAAGGAATTTTTCCTGCGGTTATTCCGCTTAAATCTCCTTCAAAATGTCCATCTTTTTTCATTAATTGTGTACTTCCTCCAAGCATCAAATAGCCTTTTTCATACAATTCTGCGGGCAGACCTTTGTATTTTCCCAAAGCAATAATTTGTCTGATAGAAGTCCGATGAATGGCTTTAATCATGTCTTTGGTGACAGGAATGTATTTTGATGCGGCATCCGAAGTACCAGAACTGAGAGCAAAGAATTTTGTACTACCCGCCCAAGAAACATTTTTTTCACCCTCATGTGTGCGGTGCCACCAATCTTCATACATTTTGTTGTAATCATAGACAGGGACATTTTTTTTGAATTTTGTGTAAAACTCTTTATCATTTGAATAAATTGCCGCATTCAAGATTTCAGGAAAATTAAAGGTTTCTCCAAAAGCCGTAAATTGTGCTTTGTTCAATAATTTGATAAAAGTCTTTTTCTGAACTTTAGCCAAGTTAGTTTTCTTACGATTAATCGCTGACCGAAGTCCAATACCACGTTTCAATAAACTTCCTACTATTGCCATATTCTGAGAGATTTTTCGATTTTAGAAGATAATTTTTTTTACAAATTCCAAGTTTTCATTTTTTCAACTGTCTGATAATCAGTTAAATCAAATTTGCAAGGTACAATTGAAATGTAATTTTCTTTCAAAATGTCTTCGTCAGTACCACCATTATTATCGGGGTTATAAAGTTCCCCATCCATCCAATAATAAGGTCTGCCGTATGGGTCTTTTCGTTCTTCAAAAGCCTCTTTATAAACCGCAATTGCTTGTCTCCCAATCTTGATTCCTTTGATTTCTTCTTCAGATTTTGCAGGGAAATTGACGTTCAGGGCAATTCCCGTTGGAATACCTTCATCTAAAACTTTTTGGGCGATTTTCTTTAAATACGGAACAGTATGGGAAAAATCTGCATCGGTTCCGTAATCGCAAAGCGAAAAACCAATGGCAGGAATTCCTTCGATAGCGGCTTCAATTGCCGCAGACATTGTTCCAGAATACACCACCGAAATAGACGAATTTGAACCGTGATTGATGCCACTAACAACCAAATCAATTTTGCGACCTTTCAATAAAAAATGTTTGCCAAATTTTACGCAATCTGCTGGCGTTCCAGAACATTTATACGCTGTTACATTCGGCAAAAAGTTTTTTACTGGAATAACCCTAAGTGGACGGTCTAAAGTGATGGCGTGACCCATACCAGATTGATGAGAATCTGGAGCTACAACTACTACTTCACCAATTTCAGACATGGCTTCTGCTAAAGTTTTGATACCTTTTGAGGCAATAGAATCATCGTTTGCGATGAGAATGAGGGGTTTTTGAATTTCCATTCAGTGTTGATTTATTATTTACTCAAATGTACAAACTAAGTTCTTTAAATTAACGCTTTGTCTAACTTTTTGATTTATCAAGATTTTCAATTTGAAAAATTGTCTTATTCCCAAGTTTTATTTCGAACTTTGATGAAAATATAAAATAATGCTAAAAACTCTGTGCAGTCTGTTTTTGAAAATTGCAGGCTGGAAAATTGTCGATAAAATTCCTAACGGTTTGGGAAGTATAAAGCAATGTGTCATGATTGCTGCACCTCATACGTCCAACTGGGATTATCCTTATACATTAGCTACTTTTTTTGCTATAGGTGTCAAAATCAAATACTTAGCCAAGAAATCGCTCTTTGCTTTTCCGCTCGGAATCATCATAAAAGGTGCAGGTGGAATCGCCGTTGACCGTACCAAGCATAATAATTTAGTGGATGGATTGATTAACCTTTTTGCCGAAAACGAGGCATTAATACTCACTATTCCAGCCGAAGGGACACGTGGTTTTGTCAAAGAATGGAAATCTGGATTTTATCATGTTGCCTTGGGGGCGAAAGTTCCCATTGTGTTAGGATATTGTGATTATGGCAAAAAAGAAGTTGGTTTTCACTCTTTGTTCTATCCGACTGGAGATTATGAAAAAGATTTAATCGAAATTCAGAAATTTTACAAGACTGTTACACCAAAATTTCCAGAAAACTTTAGTTTAAAAGATGTTACATTCAATTAAAATCTCTATCGTTGACGAATCGTATATTCCCGTCATCCAGCAAATCGCCCATGAAACATGGCGACCAACTTACGGAAATTTATTGACAGAAGAACAATCGGTTTTTATGTTAGCAATGATGTATTCCGAAGAAGCCTTGAAAAGTCAATTCTCAAATTGTATTTTCCAAATTCTCTATTTTAATGATAAACCTGTGGGATTTTCATGTTTAGAATTCTTCAATATAGACTATTCAAAATTGCATAAAATTTATTTTTTGCCTGAAACTCAGGGAAGAGGCTTAGGTAAAGTCATGATTGATGAAGTTGCAGAAAAAGCCAGAGAATTAGGGTCTAAGTCATTGATTCTGAATGTAAACCGAAATAATAAAGCCCAATTTTTCTATGAAAAATTAGGCTTTAAAATTATCAAAGAAGAAGATATTGATATTGGAAATGGTTTCTGGATGAATGATTATGTAATGCAGAAAAAATTATGAATTACTTATTTTCTCTAAACTATATTTTATCAAATCATCTACTTGTTTTTCTGGATTTTTAGAAAATTGTTGGGTTACTCGATTTGCCAAAATTGCACTTATTGATAATACTTCATGTCCTAAAGTTTTTCCCATCAAATAGTAGCCAGCCGTTTCCATTTCGAGATTGGTCAATCCCAAAGCATTATGTCTGAAATGGGTCATTTTTTCAACTAAATTTTCAATTTTTGGTGAATACCTTAACGTTCGTCCTTGTGGTGCATAAAATCCTGGGCACGTTACGGTTGTTCCCGCAAACCAATTTTCTGGGCAAGTTTCGATGAATAATTTAAAAAGTTCAAATCCCGAAGGATTGCAATACGGCAAAAAGTCTAAACCCAAACTTTTCTGTATTTCATAAACAGTTTCATTGGGTTCTGATTGATAAAAAAACGCCAAAGCGTCTAAGCCAATTCCCCATTCAGATACCACAAAACTATCAACTGGGACGTCTTTTTGTAAACTACCAGATGTACCTAAGCGTATGATATTCACTGATTTATGATTTATTTTTTCAGATCTGTCATCGAAATTTACATTTACTAAGGCATCCAACTCATTCATTAAAATTTCTACATTATCCGTTCCAATTCCGCTTGAAATTACAGAAATTCGTTTCTTTCCTACATAACCTGTGTGAGTGACAAACTCTCTTTTTTGAATTTTAAATTCGACAGAATCGAAATATTTTGACACTTTTTCTACCCTTTCTGGGTCTCCAACTGTAATAATTGTTTCTGAAATATCATCTGGTTTTAGACAAAGATGATAAATACTACCGTCGGGATTAATGATGAGGTCGGTTTCTGAAATATGTTTCATATTGTTATTTTAAGAATGAGTTTTAACAAAATTTAGTACAAAATGAACCAAAGCGAGTTTTGGTATTGTTGTGTTTTTGAATCAAATTTTTAATTAAATAATTTAATACAATGGGAAAATATGTAGTAGCTACTGATGCAAATTTTCAGGAGCTAATTAATTCAAATGTACCAGTTTTAGTGGATTTTTGGGCAGAATGGTGTGGACCATGTAAAATGATTGGACCAATCGTCGAAGAATTAGCTGGTGACGTTGAAGGACAAGCAATTGTTGCAAAAATGGATGTTGATGCAAATTCAGTAGTTCCAGCAACTTTTGGAATTCGTTCGATTCCTACCTTAATGGTTTTCAAAAATGGTGAAATGGTAGAAAGAATGGTTGGCGGTAATTTGCCAAAAGCCGTATTGGCACAAACTCTTTTGAAACACGCATAAATTCAATTAACAATTATCAATTAACAATTATGGTAGCATCAAAGTAAACAGTCTTTGAAGCTAAATTCTTATACCATAGAATTTGTTAATTGATAATTGTTGATTGTTAATTGAAAAGACTGCTAACTGAGATAATTGTCTGACAAGCCATTCTAATTTCTTCTTCTGTAATTATTAGCGGAGGAGCGATTCTCATGGAATTGTCGCAAAACAAAAACCAATCTGTAATTACTCCCTTCTTGATTGCCTTATCAATTATTGGTTTTAAAGTCTCAAAATCCTCAAATTCTACCGCCATCATCAATCCTTGATTTCTGATTTCTTTAATCTTCTCGTGTACCAGTAAGTCTTTGAAAATCTGAGCTTTACGTTGAATATCGTCTAATAATTTTTCTTCCAAAATAACATTTAATGTAGCCAATGAAGCAGCACAGCTGACTGGATGTCCCCCAAAAGTAGTGATATGCCCAAGAATTGGATTGTTTTTAAAAACCGACATAATTTTCTGATTAGCAATGAACGCCCCGATTGGCATTCCGCCTCCCATTCCTTTGGCACAAACTAAAACATCAGGATAAAATCCAAATTGTTGGAACGCCCAAAAAGTACCCGTCCGACCAAAACCCGTTTGAATTTCGTCAACAATCAATAATGTTCCAGTTAAATCGCATTGTTTTCTGAGTGCCTTAAAATATTCATAATCAGGGATTCTTACACCAGCTTCTCCCGAAACAATTTCAATGATTATTGCTGCCGTTCGGCATGAAATTTTCTGAATATCGTCAAAATTACCATGTCTAATTTGCTTAATTTGAGGTAAAAGTGGGCGATAATTTCTCTTAAAATTCTCGCTCCCAGACAATGATAATGCTCCCTGTGTTGCTCCATGATACGCATTAAAACAAGAAATAATCTCCTGTCTCTCTGTAAAACGTTTCGCTAATTTCATTGCACCCTCAATTGCTTCCGTACCCGAATTCGTAAAATAAACATTATCCAAAACTGGGTATTTTTTACAACCTAAATCCAATGTTTTTACCAAAGCCTCTGCCAATTCTACTTGTGGCGTTTGGATATATTCGCCGTAAACCATCAAATGCAAATACTTATCTAATTGATTATGAATGGCTTGTAGAACTTTTGGATGTCGATGTCCAACATTTGATACGCCAATTCCAGCAATTAAATCAATGTATTTCTGTCCATCTTTACCATAAAGATAAACACCCTCAGCTTTTTCAATTTCTAAAGCCAAAGGAAAATCCGAAGTTTGGGCAAGGTTTTTTAAAAAAAGTTCTCTGTGCGTAATCAATTGAATGGAGTTTTGATGATAAGGTTGTTGAAACATTAGTTAGGTAAAATTACAAAATATCAAACTTGGATAACTTAATTATTTTCAATTCCTTCGTAAAGTTTTTTGAGCAGAAAAAGGTATTAAAATATTGAAAACAAAAATTTATGGGAAAATTACTGATTATGGCAGGAGGGATGTCTTCCAGAATGAAAAAAATAGAAGGTGCCGAAAGCCTGAATTCAAAATTGATTGAACAAGCGAATACCTATCCTAAGGGAATGATTGGAGTTGGAAAAGATGGTCGTCCGTTTATGGATTATTTGATTTATAATGCTCACAAGGCTGGTTATGAGGAAGTTCTGATTTTAAAAAATCCGAAAGACTTCATCACAAAACCTTATTACGATGAATTATCCTCGAACGGGAAGGCTTGGGGAGTTAAATTTCGTTACGCAACTCAGTTAATTTCACCTGATAGAGAAAAACCTGCTGGTACGGCAGATGCAGTTCAACAGGCATTAGAACAAACTCCTGAATGGGCAGGAGAACGATTCACGGTTTGTAATTCGGACAATTTGTATTCTGTAAATGTGTTAAAGTTATTGAAAGAAAACCCTATTCATAACTCTTTGGTTTTTTATGAAAGTGTGGGTTTAGGTATTGATTATGAGAGAGTTAAGGCTTTTGCGGTAATCAAAATTGATGAGAAGGGTTTCTTGAAAGATTTAATAGAAAAACCTAATACCGAACAAATTGAATCTGCCAGAGATACTAACGGAAAGATTGGTGTAAGTATGAATATTTTTCATTTTAATTATGAAGAAATTCTGAAATATCTCCGAAAAGAACCTTTTCATCCAATACGTAATGAGCGAGAACTACCGAGTGCAGTGCTGAAAATGGCAAAAGAAAATCCCCAGAAAGTCACAACAATTTATGCAGAAGAGTCTGTTCCAGACTTGACCTCAAAGGGAGATATTTCAATTGTACAAAAATATTTAATAGAAGAGTTTGGCGATTTTTAAGGATATAATCGCAACCAAATCAAAACCATAACGTTATCTATGTATGGAAAGGAAATTCAATAAAGTAACATTCTTTCTACGCTTCTTTTTTGCTTAAATCTTCCATTTTTCCCTTTAAATAGCGGTGCTATTCGCAGAAAAAAATGAAAAATTTAAACAAAAAATAATCAGTCTAAGAATGTTACTTTATTAATTTCCCTTTCCTATGAAGGTATTTTTTTATCTTTGTTTAAAAATAATATCAAAATTTTATGTCAAGCAATAACTCACAAATCATAAACCTTATTGAAAACGGTAATCGTTATGCCAATTCGTTGACAGAATATTCTCGTAGAAAAACAATTACTGTAAAAATTGGGGATTTACCAATGGGGTCAGATTATCCCATTCGTGTGCAATCTATGACCACGATTGACACCATGGATACACTCGGTTCAGTCGAGCAAACTATCCGTATGGTAGAATCTGGCTGTGAGTACGTACGTATTACTGCACCTTCTGTAAAAGAGGCTCAGAATTTAGACAATATTCGTAAAGAACTGAGAATTAGGGGCTACAATGTTCCGTTAATTGCGGATATTCATTTTACCCCGAATGCCGCAGAATTGGCTGCTCGCTTAGTTGAAAAAGTAAGAGTAAATCCAGGAAATTATGCTGACAAAAAACGTTTTGAAACAATTGATTATACCGAATCAAGTTATCAGGCTGAGTTAGACAGAATCCGTGAGAAGTTTTTGCCTTTGGTCAATATTTGTAAAGAATACGGTACTGCCATGCGAATTGGTACAAATCATGGTTCGCTAAGTGACAGAATATTAAGTCGTTATGGTGATACTCCACTCGGTATGGTAGAATCTGCCTTAGAATTTTTGCGAATTTGTGAAGATGAAAACTATCATAATATTGTACTTTCCATGAAGGCTTCAAACACCCAAGTTATGGTGGAAGCGTATCGTTTATTGTGCAAAAAATTGGAAGAAGAAGGATTGAAAGCCTATCCTTTGCACTTAGGTGTAACGGAAGCAGGAGAAGGGGAAGACGGTAGAATTAAGTCAGCCGTTGGCATTGGAACTTTGTTAGAAGATGGTTTGGGTGACACCGTTCGAGTAAGTTTAACGGAAGACCCAGAATTTGAAGGACCTGTCGCCAGAGCTTTAATTGATAGATATTCAAAAAGAAAAGAAGAATCAAAAGCAATTCCTCGTTTCGATGCTCGTGATTCGGAGTTCGATGTTCGTGATTCGGAGTTCGATGTTCGTGACTCGATGTTCGATGCTCGTAATTCGTTAACCGAATATCAAACACCCAACAACGAACAACAAACAACGAGAATCGAACAACGAAAATCGAACAACGAAAACCGAAAAACAAACTTCGATTCTCCCATAAATCCATTCCAATATTTCAGAAGGAAAACTCATGAGGTTGTCAATTTTGGTGGACATAATGTACCCCGTGTCATTGCGGATTATTCTCAGATTGATGTTTCTGAACATGATGATTTAAAACCAATTGGACATTTCTATTTACCATTGCCCGATAAATGGACGATGAATGATTTAGGAGCAGACTATATTTATGCAGGTAAAAATCCTGCGAAATATATGTTACCCATGGGCTTGAAAGAGATTTTAGACCTTGAAACATGGATGGGTTCTGAAGATAAAATTAATAAGTTTCCGTTATTTAATGCCACTGAGTTTTTACTTTCATCCTACCAACATCAAACCCTTAACTTTCTGAAATTAACTTTCGATGAATTAAGTATCAGTATTTTAGATTCTTTGAAACTAAGGAAAAATACGGTGCTGATTATAGAAACCGACAATGCACACGCAATGCCAGAACTGAGGAGATTTTTCTTTGAACTCATTGATAATCAAATAACTACACCAGTTATTATTCTAAGAAAATATCCAGAACTACCACAATCAGATTTTCAATTATTTTCTGCAACGGATTGTGGAGGATTATTAATTGATGGTTTTGGAGATGGTATTTTCTTGAAATTACCAGATTTAGCAAACAAATCTGAACTTTTGAATACATCAAAAAGTTACAATTCAACAGCCTTCGGAATCTTGCAAGCGGCGAGGACTCGGATGAGTAAAACCGAATATATTTCTTGTCCGTCGTGTGGTAGAACATTATTTGATTTACAAGAAACTACTGCCATGATTCGTAAAAGAACTGAGCATTTGAAAGGGGTAAAAATTGGAATTATGGGTTGTATCGTGAATGGTCCAGGCGAAATGGCAGATGCTGATTATGGATATGTTGGTGTTGGGAAAGATAAAATTGCCTTGTACCGTGGACAAACAGTCGTTAAAAAATCTGTTCATGCAGATAATGCCGTTGACGAATTGATAGAAATTATCAAAGAAGACGGAATTTGGTTTGAACAGTTATCAGTAAACAGTTAACAGTAATCAAGTGTTTGTTGAATTGATTAATGTATTGATTATCAATTAATTAGTTGCAAAAATTGGAAGTTTATATTTTAATAGAGCATGAATCATAAAATATCCTTTAACTAAAACTGTTAATTGATAACTGATAACTGTTCACTGAAAAAAGGATGTCGAAATTAAAAGAACAATTCAAACTCGGAGAAGCATTTAGCTATTTCTTGAGAGTTTTTGGGAAGGCTGACCCCAGCAAACCCACTAATACAAATATAAAAATGATGCACGGAATCAATAGAATTTCGATTGTCATGTTTATTTTCTGTATTTGTGTAATGATTTATAGAGCTTTTTTTAGATAAAAATTCATATGTTGAAGTTTGAGTTGTAGAACTGTTGTTTGTTTGGGTAAAAAAATTCAACAATTCAACAACTCAAACGTCAAAATTTATTTTAAAGATGAACATCGAAGAATTCAGAGATTATTGTATTGCTAAAAAAGGAGTTACAGAAGAACTACCTTTTGGTCCTGATACTTTAGTGTTTAAAGTCACGGGAAAAATATTTGCTTTGACAGCCTTAGATTCAGAAATTTTTAGAGTGAATTTGAAATGTGACCCAGATTATGCCCTCGAACTTCGAGAAAAATTTGATTACATCGTAGGGGCATTTCACATGAATAAAAAACACTGGAATACTGTTGATGGAGATATTGCTTCTACCAAACAATTGCAAGAATTGACAGATCACTCCTATGATTTGGTCGTCGCTGGTTTTAGTAAAAAAGAAAAAGAAGCCTTTAATAGTGTATAATTTTTTCAAGATGGAATGGTTATTAACCCTTTTTTTCGTGCCTTATGTGGCTACCCTTTTGTTTTTCAATTGGGTCGAAAAAAAACTGTCTGGTAGAATCATTCCAGAAAGTTATGAGGAAGGAGAGGAGTTAATGGGGAAGAAAAATTTTACGGATGCCTTAGAATATTTTACCGAAAAGATTTCAAAAAGCCCCAAATCAGCGAAATTATATAGATTTAGGGGAAAATGCCATTTAGGATTAAATAATTTCTATTCAGCAATTTATGATTTTGAACAGTCTTTAATTTTTGATAATACAGTTCCAGAAACTTATTTTTTGAAGGGGAAAGCACTCTATAAAATTCAAGAATACGATAAGGCTTTTTTGGAATTCGATAAATCAGATTGGCATTTTAGAGGAGAAAATGCGGAGGTGCTAAGATGGCGAGGAATGGCAAGATATTTTATTAACCAAAAAGAAGAGGCTATCAGAGATTTTACGAAAGCAATGAATATGGGAGATGAAGACGCCCAACATATTTTATTGACGAAATTCAAATCTTTGAAAATATAGAAGAGATTTTTAAAAATCTCTTCCTAAGAAATCAACTCTTCAAACATCCTTTTCAGATTATTTATTTCATCCATATTTGTTCTTCCAAAATGCTCCAATAAATTTTCCATCGGCATATTTCCAACGAGTTCATCTTGTGCCATTGGGCAACCACCGTAGCCCAACATTGCCCCGTCAAATCGCTGACAACCATTATATAACGCTGCTTCAATCTTAGGTTTCCATGAATTTTTTTCTGTGTGAAGATGTACGCCAATTTCTAAGTTTTTATACTTCGGAATAATGTTTTTACAGAGATAATCAATGCTTTCAACTGTCGCAACCCCAATCGTGTCTGATAGGCTAAATATCTCTATATCAAATACTTGTAACTTTTCAATCCATTCTAAAACAATTTCTGAATTCCAAATATCATTGTACGGATTCCCGAAAGCCATTGATAAATAAACCACCAATTTTTTGTTTGATTTTATACAAATTTCTTGAATCTTTTGCAGATTATTCACAGATTCCTCAATTGTAGCATTAGTATTTCTGATTTGAAAAGTTTCGGAAACTGAGAAAGGATAGCCCAAATACGAAATTTGTTCATATTCAGATGCTGCAATTGCACCCCGTTCATTGGCAATGATTGCTAAGAGTTTTGTGGAGGAATTAGACAAATCTAATCCCTTCACAACCTCATGCGTATCAGCCATTTGTGGAATGGCTTTTGGCGAAACAAAACTTCCAAAATCAATGGTATCAAATATCCCGAGCGACAATAAATGGTTGATATACTTTATCTTTTTGTCGGTAGGAATAAAAGTATGAATACCTTGAATTGCATCCCTCGGACATTCAATCAATTTTACGGATTCGTTCATTTTATCTACCAATTTCTCTTGCAATGACTAATTTTTGTATTTCAGAAGTTCCTTCACCAATCGTACATAATTTGGCATCACGATAATGTTTTTCTACTGGAAAATCCTTCAAATAACCATATCCACCGTGTATTTGGATGGCTTCGTTAGATACTCTCACCGCAGTTTCAGAGGCAAAATACTTTGCCATAGCGGCTTCTTTGGTATTTTTTACACCATCATTTTTCATTTGTCCAGCTTGTCGAGTTAATAATTCTGAGGCTTCAATTTCAGTAGCCATATCTGCCAATTTGAAACTAATTCCTTGAAAATTAAATATCTCTTGTCCAAATTGTTTTCTTTCTCTCGAATATCTTAAAGCGGCTTCATAAGCCCCTTTGGCTATACCCAGAGCTAAGGCAGCAATCGAGATTCTTCCCCCATCTAATAGTTTTAAAGATTGTACAAAACCATCGCCGACTTTTCCAATAATTTGGTCTTTATGCACTCGACAATTATCAAAAAACAAACAAGCCGTCTCAGATGCCCTCATGCCTAATTTATTCTCTTTTTTCCCTGCCGAAAATCCATCCAAACCTTTTTCAATGATAAAAGCGGTCATCCCGTGCGAATCTCCTTGTTTTCCTGTGCGAGTAATCACTACGGCTACTTCCGAACTAATGGCGTGCGTAATGAAATTTTTAGAACCATTCAATACAAAATAATCTCCATCCTCAACTGCCGTCGTCATCATTCCACCTGCATCTGAACCAGTCCCAGTTTCGGTCAATCCCCAAGCACCAATCCATTCTCCTGATGCTAACTTGGGCAGGTATTTTTGTTTTTGGGATTCATTCGCAAAAGTCAATATATGATTAGTACAGAGTGAGTTATGAGCTGCAACCGACAGTCCAATTGAACCACAGACTTTTGAGATTTCATCAATAATTGTGATATACTCTTGATAACCCAAGCCAGAACCGCCGTAAGTTTCGGGTACTAAAACCCCCATTAATCCGTATTCTCCCATTTTGTGAAATAAATCTATTGGGAAAGTTTGGGCTTCGTCCCATTCCATTACGTGTGGGCGAATGAACTTTTCAGCAAAGTCACGAGTGCTTTGCCTAATTTGTTCCATTTGTTCGTTGTTTTCAGAAGTTAAATATGCCATTTTGTTTTTGTTGAAGTGTAATTGAAAAATGTTTTACGGATTAAATGTAGATAAAATATTGATATTAAAAGAAAATTTTAGCTTATATTGTTGTTCAACAAATTAAAAATACTAAAACTGTGAAAGAATTATTAGAAGAATTAACGAAGAAAACCGCCCAATTACGCCTCGGAGGGGGCATTAAAAGCACAGAAAGTCATAAAGCAAAAGGAAAAATGACCGCTTTTGAAAGGATTAGTTTTTTATTGGATAAAGATACAGATTCAATAGAAATTGGTTCTTTTGCAGGCGAAGGACTTTATCCAGAAGACGGAGGTTGTCCAAATGGCGGGGCAGTATCTTTTTTAGGGTATGTTATGGGCAAAATGTGTATAATTGTTGCCCATGATGCTACGGTAAAGGCTGGTGCAAATTTCCCGATAACTGTCAAAAAAACGCTCAGGGCTCAGGAGATTGCGATGGAAAATCGTTTGCCCATTATTTATTTAGTGGATTCGGCAGGAGCATTTTTACCAAGGCAAAATGAGGTTTTTCCTGACAAAGAACATTTCGGAAGAATTTTCAGAAATAATGCTAAAATGTCGTCTATGGGCATTCCTCAGATTTCAGCAATTATGGGCAGTTGCGTTGCAGGAGGGGCATATTTACCCATTATGTCGGACTATGCTTTTATTGTAGAAGGTACAGGAAGTGTATTTTTGGCGGGTTCATTTTTAGTGAAATCTTCTATCGGAGAGGACGTTGATAGCGAAACATTGGGAGGAGCATCAACCCATTGTGAGATTTCGGGCGTGACCGATAATAAATACCCAAATGATGAGAGTTGTTTGGATGCCATCAAGAAAGTAGTTGATAAAATTGGCGGATTTCCGAAGGCAGATTTTGATAGAAAAGAAGCAAAAGAACCTAAGAGAAAAGCTACCGATATTTACGAAATTCTGCCCCAAGAACGCACAAAGCCATACGATATGAAAGAAATCATTGATTGTATTGTAGATGAAGGAAGTTTTGATGAATACAAAGCACTTTACGGTCAAACAATTATTTGTGGACTCGGCAGAGTGAATGGTTGGGCGGTTGGCATCGTGGCAAATCAACGTTTGATTGTGAAAACAAAGAAAAAAGAAATGCAAATGGGAGGGGTTATTTACTCAGATTCTGCCGACAAAGCCGCCCGTTTTATTATGAATTGTAATCAGCAAAAAATTCCTTTGGTTTTTATGCAAGATGTCAATGGTTTTATGGTTGGTAGTCGGTCTGAGCATGGCGGAATCATTAAAGACGGAGCAAAAATGGTAAATGCGATGGCAAATTCAGTTGTGCCAAAATTTACTTTTTTAGTTGGTAATTCATACGGTGCGGGCAATTACGCCATGTGTGGCAAGGCGTATGACCCCCGCCTCATATACGCATATCCGACTGCCCAAATGGCGGTTATGAGTGGAACTTCTGCCTCAAAAACATTGCTTCAAGTAGAAGAAAGAAAGTTGGAAAGACAAGGAAAAGTAATTACCGAAGAAGATAAACAAAACCTTTTGAATGAAATTACAGATAAATATAATTCAGAATTAAGTCCGTATTATGCAGCAGCACGGCTCTGGGTTGATGGAGTAATTGACCCCGCCGAAACCCGAAAAATTATCTCAATGGGAATAGAAGCCGCCAATCATGCTCCAATTACAGAACGGTATAATGTTGGGGTGATTCAGACGTAAAAAAGCCCCCTGACCCCCCGATGGGGGAATTGAATTTGAGTTTCCAGATAATGGCTACGACTCAAATTCCCCCATCGGGGGTTAGGGGGCTTTTATTTCTTTTTAGTCAAAGCTACAAAGCCGATTATCACCCAAACTACATTAACAAATGCGGAGGGATATGCTTTTAAGTGTATTGTGTTGACAATGAAGCAGATACCTCCAACGATATTTGCAATTTGATATAATTTTGTATCGGAGGAAATCTTTCCAAGAGAATTTAATCCAAACGCCCCAACTATCAAAACTGACCCAATCCAACCCAAAATATTTATGATTAAATCCATGAAATCTAATTTATACTATTTACAAAAACATCCATTTTTTATACAAAGCCAGTTGTTCAGGCGTTTGATTGGGCAATGCCTCAATTTTATAGGCTTTCATCTGATTGCGAGTTAGATTCAATGTAAAAGTTTTTTCTAAACCATCACGTTTAACTTTTATACTCACTGTATCGCCCACTTTTTTACTCTGCATAATTTTGTTTAAATCCTCTGGTTTTGAACCATCTACTGATAGAATTTCATCATCAACATTCAAGCCATCTACATAAGCAGGAGAATCTCTGAGTACTGCACCAATTTTTCCATTCCTCGTTTCTACGCCCAAATAAGGGTCATTATTAGTAGCATTTTGGTCAACGATTTGCATACCAACAGCCTTTAGTATCTCAGAATATGGTAATGTTTCAGTACCAAAGATATATTTTTGAAAGAAATCATTCATCGGAATCCCTGCAACCGTTTCAACAGCTTTTTGAAGTTCTTCGTCTGTAAAGCCACGTTGCTGTTCTTTGTAATATTTCTGATAAACAAATCTCAAAACATCGTCAAAATTTTTCTTGCCGTTTGTGTTTTGGAGAATTAATAGATTCAGAACTCCCCCTAATACAGAGCCTTTGTCGTAATATGATACGGTACTATTTTTAGAATTTTCATTTGGTCGATAATATTTTATCCAAGCATCCCAACTTGATTCTGTGGCAGATTGTACTTTATTGCCAGGCTGATTTTCAATCAAAGAGATTTCTTTTGCAAAGTTTGCTGTAAAATCTTCGGGAGTCATAAAACCTGCTCTTCTCAAAATATAATTCTGATAAAAACTCGTACAACCCTCTGATAACCACAGCAAATGGGTGTAATTTTCGTTTTCATAATCGAAAGGTCCAAGAGCTTTGGGGCGAATTCTTTTTACATTCCATAAATGAAAATATTCATGGGCAATCAGACTCAAAAATCCTTGATAAGCCTTTTCGTTTTCATAACTTGAACGGCTGGTTTGGCAAGTAGTAGAGTTTAAATGTTCTAATCCACCTCCGCCACGGTTCAAATTATGAATCAAAAAAGTGTAATTCTTGCATGGGTGTTCGCCAATTACACTCATAGCAGTTTCACAAACTTTATTAAAATCTTTTATGATTTTCTGTTCATCATATTTTGCTTCACCATACATTGAAATTTTATGAGGAATTCCTTTCAAATCAAAAGTTAAAATTTTCTGAGTACCAATCTCGATTGGGCTATCAATCAAAACATCCAAATTTTCTGCTAAAAAAGTATTTTTTGCAACTTCTGGTAGAGCGGTAGAAACTGTTGTCCAATTTTTATAAGGCTTAATCACCAACTTAGACGGAACATATTTCCAATCATTCACATAAACCAATACACTTGCTGGATTCAAATATCCATGCGAATCATCTATAAAGCTTGTTCTTACTGATAATTCATTGGCATAAACTTTATAAGAAACCGAGACCTGATTCGTATTATTTTGTAATCTAACCCGCCAAGTATTTTTATTAATTTTATCGGATTTCAAATTTCCATTTTCTCCCGCTGCTTTAAACCCCTCAACATTCTTCGCATATTCACGAATTAAGTAAGAACCCGGAGTCCAAACTGCCATTTTAAAATCAATAAATCCATTTTGTTTAGTTTTGGCATCAAAGTTGGATACTTTCATCGTAACCTCAAAGTAATGAGTCTGAGGTTGTTCCATTGAAAGCATATATTCAATTTCTGGAGTATTTGCCTTGGATTGTGCAATGATTTGGAAGCAAATTGCCCATAGAAGGCAAGAAAATGAGATTTTTTTCATAATTTAACGTATGTATTTGCGTTGTTGATAAAATTTTTATTCAGAAAAGAAAAAAATATCTTCCCTAACGTGAAAATACGAATCCCTTACTTGTTTAGCAAATGTCATCATAGAAAAGAATTTACCCGTTCTGGCTATGATACCCTAAAAATCAATCAGATGAGAAAACTTGCTGCCCACCAGTTAGTCATTACCTTGTGCTTGTCATTGTATTCATTTCTTGCAACTTCCCAAAATACAATTAGTTACACTGATCCTTCTCAACATTTTAGAAATGGGCAAGATTATTTTGTATCTAAAAACTACGTTGCAGCCAGAGCCGAATTTTCTGAATTTTTGGATGCTCATAAGCCTCTTCTCACAAAAGATGATGCCAATACTATTTGGGCAGAATACTACAACACAATGTGCAGTTTGTATTTGAACTACCCAGATACAGAACTTATAGCGGATAGGTTCGTGCGAAACCATCCCGAACATCCACAGGCTCAATCTTTGTTCAGAGAAATCGGGCAGTATTTTTTCAATAATAAAGATTATGCAAAAGCAGTAGATTACCTTGGTAAAACTGCTGGTTCTGATGCCAATTCAAGGTTTCAATTGGGCGTATCTCATTTTCAACTACAAAATTATCAGGATGCTTTAGGAATTTTTAATGATTTGAAAGGAGCAGAGGGAATTGATACCGACATCATGATGGGTTCTGCTTATTATGCAGCCATTATAAACTTTAGAGCTGCTCGTTACAAAGAAGCCATTCCTGATTTCAAGATTGCTGAACAATCGCCAACCTACCGTAGCGAAATACCAAGCTGGATTGCACACAGTTTTTACCGTCAAGGGAAGTTTACAGAAATGTTGGCTTATACCGAAATGGCTTTAAGAGAGAAAAATTCAGGAAAAAAATTGGAAGACATCGCTCTTCTCACGGCGGAGGTATATTTTCAACAATCTAATTACCCGAAAGCATCAACTTATTATGCCCAATACAAAAACTTCAAAGGTCAATCTATGATGCCCGCAATTGGGTATCGTTTTGGATATAGTCTTTACAAAAACAATGAGTTTGCACAGGCGGCAGATCAGCTAAAAGGTGTTGCCGCAAGTAGTGACACAGTTGGGCAATATGCAGCATTTATCATGGGAATAAGTTATTTAAAATCAAATAACCCCAATTATGCTTTAGGAGCTTTTGATCAAGCCAGAAAACTGAATTATAATAAAGGCGTAAAGGAAGATGCAGATTTTAATTATTCTAAAATTTTGTTAGAATTAGGAAGAGGCAATGAAGCAATCAAGGAAATAGAAAAGTTCTTGAATAATTACCCTCAAAGTAAGTATGAAGACGAAGCTAATGAATTAGTTAGTGAAGCGTATCTTAGCTCAAATAACTATAAAGCTGCATTAGATTATATTGAACGATTGCCCCGTAAATCGCCCAGAATAAATACTGCCTATCAACGAATTGCTTTTAATCAAGGAGTCAAATATTATAACGAAGAAAATTACATTGATGCACAGACATTTTTCAATAAATCACTTAGTACTCCAGAAAATCCAGAGGTAAAATATTCGGCTTCATTCTGGAAAGCGGAGGCACTTTCGGCTGAAAAGAAATATTCAGAAGCAATTCCGATGTATCAACAGTTGATAGGTTTTGCGGATAATACTACTAAAG
>JAAFJL010000123.1 GCA_013298865.1 Cytophagales bacterium
TCAAGAGTTCAAATAAATGTTGATTTTCGGTAGCAAAAACTTCTGAATGTTCGGGCTGGAGGGCAAGTATAGGAAGGTCTTCGTCGGCATTCATCAAAAAATCATAACTGACGACTCCCACATAAGTATTTTCGTTGGAAACCACCAATTGATTTAACCGATGTTCGTCCATCCAATCAATCGCACGACCAACGGTATCAGTAGTTTTCAAAATAGGTAACATCGGATTCACTAACTCTGCTGCAATCATGGATGAAGTGGTTTTTGAATTTTGGATTGAGGAATATCAATTCAAGGTTTCAATAAATGCTTTTAAGGATTTAACTCTCTCATTTCTACTAAGTTACAATTAAAAGAATTAGTTCCAAAATGATTTTTTATAAATTTATTGAGCCACCAATTCTTCTACAATCGGATTCTGCACTAACCATTTCGACAAAATGTCATTGAACCTCGCTGGGTGTTCCATCATGGGTGCGTGGCTACATTTATCAATAAAATAAAGCTCGGAATTTGGGATGAGTTTATTAAATTCATGTCCAACTTCTGGTGGCGTAATGGTATCATTCAAACCCCAAATTAATAATGTTGGTGCTTGAATATTAACAATATCTTTTGCCATATTGTTACGCTGTGCAGATTTGGCAATGGCAACAATTCGCATACATTTCGGAATACTACTTGTTGTTTCAAAAACCTCATTAATCAGTTCATCAGTAGCAACTTTAGGGTCATAAAAAGTATATTCTGTTCTTTCTTTGATATAATCGTAATTGCCACGTTTTGGATACGAACCGCCCATACCGTTCTCGAAAAGCCCAGAACTACCCGTAAGTACCAATCTTTTTACGTTTTCTGGATGACGCAAAGTATAAATCAAAGCAATATGACCACCCAAAGAATTACCCAAAAGTGTTAAATCATTGAAACCTTTCCAATCCAAAAAGCCCTCAATAAATTCTGTTAGCCCTTCACAACCTGCCTCTTTGATGGGCATTTCATAAATAGGCATCATCGGAATCACGACACGGTACTCCTTTTTGAAACCCTCAATTACACCTTCCCAGTTACTCAAAGCTCCGAAAAGCCCATGAAGTAATAACAAAATCTCCCCTTGTCCTTCATCAATATAACGGTATCCGTTTCCTTCGTGTATTTGATAGTTCATATTTTTACTAATTTTTGAGTACGATGCAAAATAATAAAATTTCTTTGAAAAATTGGCAATTTCCCAGACACTCACTCTGTGGTTTTTTTATATTAAAAATAGCAATCTTCTGAAAATATTTATAACTTATTGATTATCAAATATTTAAAAACACTTCATGCGATTTACTTTTCCTTTAATTACCTGAAAATTATGAGATTAAATTTTCGTAAAGAAATTATGAAATATTGGAATAGTACAATTTCTCTTTATTTTCTACAAGATATTTTTTTACTTCCTTTTTGAAGGATAAACCAAACAGTTTTACATTTGTTCACTCAAAAACAATAATCGAAATGGTAATCATCATCGGAGCGGGCGTTGCTGGCTTAACTTGTGCTAAATATTTACACGAAAAAAATATCCCTTTCATCATCCTCGAAAGTTCTGAAGCCATCGGCGGAAGAGTTCAAACTGACTGCATGGAAGGCTTTTTACTCGACCGTGGTTTTCAGATTTTGCTAACTGCTTACCCAGAAGCTCAACGCTTACTCGATTATGACGGATTGAATCTCAAAAAGTTTCAGTCTGGTGCAATGATTCGTATGGCAGACGAATCTGTGAGTACTATGGCGAACCCCTTCAAAGAACCTTCTGCGATGTTTTCTACGCTGTTTTCAAAAGTCGGAACGCTGGCAGATAAAATGAGAATTCTTCGTTTAGTTTTTGAAACAGAAGGCTTAAAAGATGATGAAATTTTTCTAAAGCAAGGAGTTCCAACGATTGATTATTTAGAAAATTTTGGTTTCTCGGAACAGATGATTCAAAACTTTTTCAAACCATTTTTCGGAGGAGTTTTTCTTGAAAATCAATTAGTTACGTCCTCTAATTTCTTTGAATTTGTCTTCAAACAATTTTATCGAGGAGATGCCGCTATCCCCGCTTTGGGAATTCAAGAAATACCAAAACAAATTGCTGCTGGTTTGCCACAAAATTGTATTCGATTCAACACAAAAGTGATTAAAATTCAAGATAAAATGGTCTGGTTGGAAAGCGGAGAAAAACTTTCGGCAGAAAAAATTGTACTCGCTACCGATGCTTATCAGGCAGATAAATTATTAGACAAAACACCAAACCGAGCTTTCAACACAACAACTTGCACCTATTTTTCGGCGGAAAATTCGCCCCTAAAAAGAAAAATGTTGATGCTCAATACAAATAGAAATTCTGTGGTTCATAACCTTTGCGTACCAAGTGATATTGCCCCAGATTATGCACCCAAAGGCAAATCTCTCATTTCAATTTCTACCCAGGGTTTAGATTTGTTTGATGAACAGGATTTAGCAAAAAAAATAAAAATAGAGTTGGGGAAATGGTTCGGAAAAGAAGTTGAGCATTGGCAATACCTCAAAAGCTATCATATTCCACAAGCATTACCAACTTATGGGCAAGCAAGCGTGATTTCTTCCATAAAAATCTCTGATAATCTTTATCAATGCGGCGACCAAACAGCGTATCCATCCTTGAATGCGACCATGTTAACAGGGCGTTTAGTAGCGGAGGAATTGGCTAAGTAAACCTCTTTGCCATCGCCTTACCAGAAAGATAAGCACCTTCTATGTTGCCTATACCAAAGCCATCACCACCACAAAGTACTGGTAATGAGAGATTTGTAATTTCTAAATAAGGATTTTCTACTCTTTTTTGTGCCAAACTGTACCGCCAACGATGAGTTTGGTGGCTGACAATATTTGCTGGTGAAATCCATTCGGAGGCACTTTTTAGTAGAAATTCTCCAATTTGTGCAATATCTCCTTCTAAATTTTCCTCACTATACTCTGGCGAAGCGTGAATCGTTGCTGTTGGGGTTTGAGTAATGCCTTTCTGAAAATTATCTGCAATCCAAGAAATAGGAGAGTCTTCCAAAATCAAACCACCCGACTGAATGGCAGTAGGCTCTTTCAAAACTGCCAAAACAGCAAAACACGGAGCGTAATGGATAGCTTGCAAATGTTCTTTTTCAGAGGAATTGAGTTGAATATTACTATGCAGAAATAACTCCAAAACCTGCGGGGCAGGCATCGTAAGTATCAGAATATCAGGAGTGTAAACTTTTTCAGATTCTGTAAAAACCTGCTTTCTTTCAATTTTAATTACTTTTTCATTTGTAAAAACAGTAAGATTTTCTGCCATTTTTTTAGGAATAGTGTTCATTCCCTTTGTGCCTACATAACGAAGAAAATCTCGTTGTGCCAATTGCCATGATTTAATAATTCCTTGTTGCGTAAAATCTGCTACAAATTCTTGAAAATCAGGACTTTTACTCGAAAAATACTGAGCTCCGTGGTCAGCTTTTGCAATATTATCAGCATTACCCTTCTGGGAGTCAGGGGGCATAATTGTTCTGGTTGACATCCTGCCACCAACACCACGACCTTTGTCCAAGACAATAACCTGATGTCCATTTTTAACGAATTCCTGTGCAGCCGAAAGCCCCGCCATACCTGCACCAATGATAAGTACTTGCACTATTTTTTGATTTTGAATTGAGAATAATGAATATTTAGGAACGGTGTAAACATTTGAATCTCACAAATTTGCGGTTTTTCAGCAATTTTTGCGTATTTTTGCATATTATTTTAAGAATAACAAAATCTTACTTGTTCTAAGAAACCGTTATTGATTAATGAACACCGCTACTACTGGTGTTTAACTCTTTTTAACAGACAATACTCCCCTAACTACGACAACAATGTCTAAATTGCGTATCCTTTACGTTGCCAGTGAAGTTGACCCTTTTCTCTCTACGACTCAAGTTGCAGATTTCGTGCGTAAACTACCTGCTGCCATGCAAGAAAAAAGCATGGAAATCAGGATTTTAGTGCCAAGATTTGGCTTAATCAATGAAAGAAAAAACCGTCTTCACGAAGTAGTCAGATTATCGGGTTTTACAGTTCCCGTAGGTGATGTTGATGCACCCGTGACTATCAAGGTAGCAAGTTTGCCGTCCGCAAGATTGCAAGTTTATTTTATCGACAATGAAGACTATTTTCAAAGAAAACACGTTTTCTCAGACAAAGAAGGAAAGTTTTATCCAGACAACGACGAGCGTGCCATCTTCTTCTGTAAAGGAACAATTGAAACTGTCAAGAAATTGGGTTGGTCACCAGACATTGTACATTGCAGCGACTGGATGACGAGTTTAATACCTCTTTATTTAAAGACAACTTACAAAAACGATCCAATGTTCAAGGATTCAAAGATTGTTTTTTCAATTTTTGATACTTCGTTTGACCATAAATTTGAATTTGAAGGGTTTTATGAAAAAGTGAAATTAGCAGAGATTGAAGATTCAATGCTGGGAAGTTTGGAAACTGCGGATTTTAATGGTTTAATTAAAATTGGTGCAGAATATTCAGACTTAGTGATTACATCGGAGGAACAAGTTATTGAGAAATTTAACAACATTTTGAATGGATTACCTGATAAAAAAATTGAATACGTTTCAGAAGAAAATACAGACAATTATTATGACCTCTACACCGAAATGGTTGGGGTTTAGTGCATTAGGACTTTTACTTTTTGCGATTACTTCTTGCGAAGACCCTAAAGAAATTGGTTCAGAAATTATTGGGCAAGATGTTGGCGTTCGTTTCACAGACACACTTTCTATTAATTCTTCTACTGTTTTGATTGATTCAATCTTTACCAGTGGAACTTATACCAGAGGGTCTGATACCTTATTGGTAGGTGCATATACAGATCCAATTTTGGGTAAAACTCAGGCTACTGCATTTTTTCAAGTAGCTAACATTGATACCCTAAAAGCCCTACCAAGTGCTATTGCGGATTCGGTTGTTCTGAAATTGTTTTATACGTATTACCAAGGAGATACTACAAAAACTCAGACAATTAATGTGCATCGTGTTACAGAAACTATGATTCCTGCAACCGAGTATTTGGCAACTAATGAGGTGCAATTTGACAAAAAACCTTTAGGAAGTAAGACACTAAGAGCAAGACCAGTACGCTACCGTAGTAGATTTAATGAATTAGATAGTTTACGGTTTGACTCACTTTCTATTAAGTTAGATAAAGCGTTGGCACAGGAATTTATGAATCTGAGATATACAAAAGGTACAGCAGATACCATTGTTTACACTCAAACTAAATTCAAGGATAAATTTAAAGGAATTGCTTTAGCAGGAAACGAATCTGACAATGCTGCATTATTAGGTTTTTTTACTCGTGCTTGTAATTTGTCATTTTATTATCATCCTAAAGATTCGTTGAGGTCTTCAAGATTGATTTTTTATCCAGTACTCACAACCAATGCGGGGCGTGATATTTTCAATTCTCGCTTCAACAAAATTGCATCAATCAGAAGTGGTAGATTAGCGAATTTGAAAAAGCCAGGAGACATTATTCCATCTAATCAGACTGGTAACGAAGTATATATTCAAGAAGGAACTGGAGTTTCAACAAAAATAACGTTTCCTAATTTGTTGGCTTTGAAACAAAGACAAGACATTGCCATCAACAAAGCCGAATTGATTGTTCCGATAAAACAGAACCCGAATAATATTGACCCAATTTCAAAACTGTCTTTAGTAGAGACTAACGAGACTAATAGAACTGTTCGTTTGGTCACTACAAGTGGGGCTTCAGGGTTGTTGTACATTCCAGGAGAAAGAAGCGGTTTTCCGCACAACACATTACTGAATCAAACATTAAATTCTTACACCTTTAATGTTACTACTACATTACAAAATATTCTAACGGGTCGTCGTCCAAACAAAGGGATATTAATTGTACCAGAGATTATAGTTGACCCATCTACTGGGAAAAGTAAACTTTTTGCCAATAGAACAAACAGGATAGCCATTGATGCCCCAAATGTAAAATTGAAAGTTTATTATACTTACACAGGAAAATAAAAACAATTTTCTTTATAAAAAAGAGGAGAAATGCCAAAAGCGTTTCTCCTCTTTTTTTTGTAACTAACTGAAATTCAATAGACTAATTTACGCAAAGTGTCAATTTTATATAAATAATAGTTTTAGGCAATATATTGCCGATTTTAAAAAATAATTTTTTTCAGATTTTAAATTCGTAATTTTCGGAATAAAAAACTGATAGCAGATAGTGCTGAGAAAGTATTTAATCGAAAAACAAATTTAAAATTTATGTGTGGAATTGTCGCTTATGTTGGGCATCGTGAAGCCTGTCCATTGATTATTAAAGGACTAAAACGTTTAGAGTATAGGGGATATGACAGTGCTGGAATTGCCTTAATGAATGGTAAACTCAGTGTTTATAAGAAAAAAGGAAAGGTAAAAGAATTAGAAGAGTTTATCAAAGACGAAAACCTACACAGTACAATCGGAATTGGGCATACTCGCTGGGCAACACACGGTGAACCAAATGACCGTAATGCACACCCACATTATTCTGCAAGTGAGAATTTGGCGATAATCCATAACGGAATCATCGAAAATTATAGTGCCATCAAACAAAACCTTGTCAAGAAAGGTCACGTTTTCCATTCGGATACAGATTCAGAAGTATTGATTCATTTCATTGAAGAAATTCAGCAAAATACAGGTTGCTTATTGGACGAAGCCGTACGTTTGGCAATGAAAGAAGTAGTTGGTGCGTATGCCATTGTGATTATGGACAAAAGCAAACCAACACAATTGATTGCAGCAAGAAAAGGTTCGCCATTGGTGATTGGCGTAGGAGAAGGTGAGTTCTTTTTTGCCTCAGATGCAACGCCAATTATTGAATATACCAACGAAATGATCTATTTGAATGACTTTGAAATTGCGATTGTAGATGAAGGCGTTTTGACAATTAAGAATGTTGATAATATTTTGCAATCTCCTTATATTCAGACGATTGAATTAGAATTAGAAGCAATTGAAAAAGGTGGTTACGACCATTTCATGTTAAAAGAAATCTTTGAACAACCTCGTTCTGTCGCCGATTGTATGCGGGGGCGTGTAAATGCAGATAGTGGACATTTGGTATTGGGCGGACTCCGTGATTATGTAGATAAATTGGCAAAAACCAAAAGAATTGTCATAGTTGCTTGTGGAACGTCTTGGCACGCAGGTTTGGTGGCAGAGTACATTTTTGAAGAATTAGCACGGATTAATGTGGAGGTGGAATACGCCTCTGAGTTCCGTTATAGAAATCCGATTATCAAAGAAGGTGATTTTATTATTGCGATTTCTCAATCTGGTGAAACCGCCGATACACTGGCAGCGATAGAATTGGCAAAATCAAAAGGGGCAACAATTATTGGTGTTTGTAATGTGGTTGGGTCATCAATTCCACGGGCTACTCATGCGGGTGCATACACGCACGCTGGTCCAGAAATTGGTGTAGCTTCTACCAAAGCATTTACAGCACAAGTATCAGTCCTGACCCAAATGGCAATAGCTGTTGCTCGCAAAAAAGGGACATTGCACGAAGATACTTTCCGTAGATTATTATTTGAATTGGAACGAATTCCTACGAAAATCGAGAAAGTACTTCAATCGGATGAGAAAATTAAAGAGATTGCAGCGAAGTTTAAAGATGCCAAGAATTTTATTTATTTAGGTCGTGGTTATAACTTTCCAGTGGCTTTGGAAGGTGCTTTGAAACTGAAAGAAATCTCCTACATTCATGCAGAGGGCTATCCTGCGGCAGAAATGAAGCACGGACCAATTGCTTTAATTGATGAAGAAATGCCTGTGGTTTTTATTGCAACGAAAGATAGTTCGTACGAAAAAGTGGTGTCGAATATCCAAGAGGTAAAAGCCAGAAAAGGAAAAGTGATTGCGATTGTAACAGAAGGAGATAAATTAATCCCGACAATGGCAGATTATACAATTGAAATTCCAGCGATTCATGAGGCATTAATTCCAATGCTTTCTGTGATTCCCTTGCAATTATTGTCATATCATATAGCAGTAATGCGTGGTTGCAATGTTGACCAACCAAGGAATTTAGCAAAATCTGTTACGGTGGAGTAGTATGAATGCTGCGTAAAATCAGTAAATAAGTTCCAAGTTGGTAAGTTACTAAATTACAATTCTATAAAAAAGCCTCTCTATTTGTGAATTGAGAGGCTTTTTTGTAAAATTTGGCTAACCCCAACATTTACCACTGAGGCTTCAAATCGGGGTGAGCCATAATCTATCAATATCCTTGAATTATTGATAGAAAGTGATGAGTTTAAACTACTTATTGACCACATGACCACATGACCACGAGGAAAGGACGCTGTGAGAATTGGGACTTTACCAATTGAAACATTTTCTAATATTTATACGTTTTTAGAGTATATTTACTGAAATGAAAACTTATATCGCTCGCATATTTTGTCTTTTAATGGCTTTTCAGGTGCTGTTTGCCAGCACAGGGTTTGTGATGTACGAGCATTTTTGCAAAATTAGAGGCTCAAAAACATATTCATTAACTGCTCCTAAAAAATCTTGTTGTTCTGGTAAAAAGTCTTCTTTTGAACAATCAAAGCAATTAATTCTGAAAAGGGCAAAATGTTGTTCAGACAAAGTTTCTCATTACAAAATCAGTCCAAATGCCTCACAGGGTGTTAGAATTGATTTCAAAACTCCTTCGCTCACTTGGGTTTACACACCCGTTTCTGTTTATACATACACACATACAAGCGAAAACATTTCTTTCAATACTCTCCATTATTCAAACTCGGCTCCTCCATTATCAGGCAAAGACCGACTCGTTTTTATTCAATCTTTCTTAATTTGATATTTTCTTCTTTTCTGGCTATTTCACGATAAAATCTTATCAGTGAATCATTTTCTTACGTCTTTTCAGGTTTTTTAGTTATTGCAAAACAAAATATCTTTTTGGGTATATCTTCGTAATTCATTAATAATCAAATAAATACAATGAAAAAAATAATTTTCTTAGGCTTTTTGATGAGCCTTTCTTTGAGTGTATTTGCTCAATTGAGTATTCCAGAACCAAGTCCTTCGGCTTCGTTTTCGCAGACACTGGGTTTTACAAAAATTAAAGTAGAATATGCTCGTCCTGGGGCAAAAGGGCGGGAAGTATTTGGGAAATTAATTCCTTATGGCGAAATCTGGCGAACTGGTGCAAGTGATTGTAGCACAATAAGTTTTAATGAAGAAGTAACCATCGGTGGAAAGAAAATCGCCAAAGGGAAATATTCCTTATTTTCAATTCCGAATGTGGAACAGTGGACAATTATTCTTAATACTGACACAACTCTTCACGGAACGAGTGGATATGATGATAAAAAAGATGTGCATCGTTTTACCATAAAACCCGAGAAATCTGCCCGTTTCTATGAGACTTTTACGATTGAACTCTCTGATATTGTGAAAGATAACGGACTACTTTATTTGATTTGGGAAAATACGATGGCAAAATTTGAGATTCAGTCTAATGCCAAAGAACGTATTTTGGCGGATATTGATAATAAAATTAATAAGTTGAAAACTGATAATTCAAAGTTGTACTATCAGGCGGCTGAATACTATTACAATCAAAGAATGGAACTTGACCAAGCCAATAACTGGATTGCAAAAGCCGTAAAAATGGAGCCTGAAAATTTCTATTACCCAAATCTACAAGCCAAGATTTTGGAAACACAAGGCAAATTTGCTGAGGCAATACCAGTAGCACAAAAAGCTGTTGTCTTAGCCAAAAAGGGCAATATGACTCAAACAGCATCAAATTGGGAAAAGAAAATTGTGGTTTGGCAACAAAGTACAGGAGTCAAGTCACAAGCAACCGATGAACACGCTGGGCATGATATGAAGGATATGAAAATGGAGACAAAAGCTAAATTGAATGTTGATGTTCAAGCAAGTTTCACCAAAATGATTAACAATTATTATGGCGTAAAAAATGCCCTCATTGCTGATGATAGCAAAACAGCAAATGCTCAGGCAGGTGAATTTGTAAAAATGTTGGCAACCGTGCCTATGTCAAAAATGACCGCCGACCAACATACACTTTTTATGGGTTTGTCTGAAAAAGTGAAATCGGATGCTCAACATATCAACGAAACCAAAGACATAAAACATCAGAGAGAGCATTTTAATGATTTATCGAACAACTTTTTTGCCATGATGAAGGGCTTAAATGCCAATGAACAACCAGTTTATCAACAATATTGTCCGATGGCAAAAGGCTATTGGTTGAGTGATAATTCAGCCGTGAAAAACCCTTATTACGGAAAAGCCATGCTTACGTGCGGGAAGGTTACGGAAACTTTAAAATAATAAAACATGAAAAAGATAACACAAATATCAATCCTTAGCATTAGTATTTTCATTGCTTCATGCAAAAATATGGATAATGCTCAGCCAATGCTAAACATCAATTATCCAGCCGCTTATGTGGTCAATGGGACAAGTAGCACGCTTTCGGTTATCAATCTGAACACTAATGAAGTGGCTGATTTGATTCAACTGACCGATGATTTGAGTGGAATGGCTCACAGTGGCGGAGGAATGTTTTTGAAATATCCTCACCACGTGTATTTGAATCCTACCAAAAACCAAATTTCTATTGCCGCCCCAGGCATGGATTTAAGCGAAGGACACGGAACGGCAGAAGTTCTTGCACATTCGGGTATGGCAAAAGTTGCGGTTTTAGATGCCGTCAAAGGAATAAACCTAAAATTGATTGACGTTCCAGAGATGAACCATAATGCGATTTATTCACCCGATGGCAAGGAAATTTGGACTTCGCAGATGGATGAAAAGGGTAAGGTTTTAGTGTATGATGCCAATACTTACGCCCTCAAAAATACCATAAATGTAGGCAAAGAACCCGCTGAGGTAACATTTTCGCACGATGGATTAACGGCTTTTGTAGCAAATGGAATGGATAATACGGTATCAGTAATTAACCCATCTACAAAAACGGTTACTGCCACAATCTTAGTTGGTAAAAACCCCGTAGGTGCATGGACGGGTTCGGATAATCGGATGTATGTGGATAATGAAGACGGACAAACAGTTTCGATAATTGATGTAAAAACCTTGAAAGTTGTGGAGACAATTCCATTAGGCTTCATGCCAGGCTATGCCGCTTACAATGGTGAAATGAAAGAATTGTGGGTAACTGACCCGATGGCTGGAAAAGTGCATTACTGGAAACAAGATTTGAACGGGAAGTTCGTGAAAGGTGGCTCATTTTCAACTGCTAATGGTACTCATGCGATTGCTTTTAAGGGCATGACAGCCTACGTTACTAATCAAGAAGCGGCTTCGGTTTCGGTGGTTGATGTAATGAAACATGAGAAAATTAAGGACATTAAAGTAGGTGAAAAACCGAATGGGATTGTGATTAAATTATGAAAGTTATTAATTGGAATAACGTAAATATTGTGGTGTAAATCACTACTATGAATTGAGTGTTTATTGATTTCACTCAATTCATAACAGCCATCAAAACTAAAATAACAAACAGCCCTAAATAAAATTCACTTCCACATGAAGTTTTATGCCAAATTTTTCCAAAACTGAAGCCTGTACTTTCGCAGATAATGTCTTAATGTCATTGCCATTTCCACCGCCGTAATTGACCAAAACCAATGCCTGTCTTGCGTGTACGCCGATTTGCCCATCTCTAAAACCTTTCCAACTTGCTTGTTCAATCAGCCACCCTGCGGGAACTTTTACGGTACTTTCGTTGATTGGATAGCTTGGAATATTGTCGAATTTCGTTTTTAATTCATCATACTGCGTTTTCGGGATTTCGGGATTTTTGAAGAAACTTCCTGAATTCCCAATTTCGGCAGGGTCGGGGAGTTTACTTTTGCGAATTTTGATTACTGCCTCACTTACAGCTTTGATTGTCAGAGTTTTAACACCCATTTCTTCTAAAGTTTTCTGAATATCCCCGTAAGAAACCTTGAAGGTCGGAACTTTATTCAGCCTGAAAGTAACAGCAGTAATTACATATTTTCCTTTATTTTCATGCTTGAAAACGCTTTCTCGATAACCAAATTTACAGTCATCCAACTTAAATTTTTCAACTTCAAAACTCTCAAGATTCAAGGCTTCTAATTCCACGAAAACATCCTTAATCTCTACACCATAAGCCCCGATATTTTGCATTGGTGCTGCCCCGACTGTCCCAGGAATGAGCGAAAGATTTTCGATACCAGCCAAATTATTTTCTACACAATACATCACAAACTCATGCCAATTTTCGCCTGCACCTGCTTGTAGGTGTATCTGGGAATCATCTTCAAAAACAGATTTAATTCCTTTCAAATTAATTTTTATGACTAATCCTTCAAAATCTTTCGTGAGGAGAATATTACTACCACCGCCCAAGAATAATTTTTCAACGTTCTGATAATCAGTGTTTTGTAAAATATTTTTCAATTCAGCAATCTCATTGATTTCTGTAAAAAAACGAGCTTTTGCTTCTAATCCGAAAGTATTATAAGGTTTTAAGGAAATGTTTTCTTGGATAATGGACATGGAAAATACGAATTTAAGAATTGAAAACTACTCAGTCAATTTGCCTGTAATAGCTTTCAAAATATTTAGTTTATCAATAATCAAAAGTAAGACAAAAATCATGATACTAAGTCCCAGAAAGGTAAAAACCAGTACGGCAAAATATTTGATTGTCCACTCTAAGGCAACTTTTACACGGTGAATAAAACTGATTTTTAGCCCAGTTGCCCCTTCATGAAGTGAAAAACGGACGGTACAAAATTCGTTTTCAGCATCAAAATTACCGAGTTCTACGCCCAATTCTTGTAGGGTGGTTTCGATAGACAAAATTTTGTCGTGTAATTCAACATAATCTCCAATAGCACCACCACGAGATTTCAATTCATTCAAAGAAGAAAGTGTTTTTTCTAAAGATTTCTTCTTGGCATTCAATTGTCTGAATTCATTCGTTTTGTCAACTTTGGTGACTTCTTTCGATTTCACAACACCAATTTCTTGAATTTTCAGGTAAAAATCATCGAATTTTTCAGGACTAACGCCAATCGACAAATGAATTTCTCGATAGCCATTATTGCCCGTATTTTTTTCGTATTGAATCACTCCTTCAAAACCTTTTGTTTGGTCTTTTACAGCACTTACGTCTTTGTCGAATTGAGAAGTTTTTGATTTTACAGAAGCCGTTTTTTCATATTTTTGTCCAGAAGCATAATCAACTTGTTGGGCGACATCACCCTTCATGAATTTCTTCTCGCTGGCATAATTTTTACGCAGATTTTCTATATTGCTAAAAAAACTTCCGTAACCATCATCACCATTAGCGTTATTGTCAGCGACATACCCATAAATGAATCTAAAAACGAACATTGCCAAAAACACAAAGAAGAATCGTAGGGCAAATTTCCAAAACCTTTGCTTAAAAGTTGATTTCATGATAAATTGAACGAGTTAAGATTTTCTGAAATGAAGCTGTTTAAACTTTCTGTTTTGATTTGAAACTATTGTATTTTTGAATCAGGTATCATAAAATTTTAGACATATAGCAGAGCTACATTGAGAAAATTTTGAGATACCTGATTTAAAAAGACTTAGTTTCAGGCAAAAGAGAAAGTTTAAACAGCTTCAATAAATGAAACTGAAATATAAACGTTTTTCTATGTAAATTTCGTTAAACGTAAACAACTTCTTTGGTAAATTTGTATGAATGTTTCAACAATCCTTGCACAAATGCTACAAGCGTCCAGAATTTTGATTTGTTTTACCCTCATTGGGTTAATTGGTTGTGCCAAAAATGCAACTTCAAGCACAGGTGGGCGAATGCCTACCAATTCAAAAACTCCTACAAAAGGAAATAAAACGCCTGATGGAAGCTATGATGAAGATCTTTCGGTGTATCGCCCGAAGTATAATAAGAAAAAAACAGACGTTGCTACAAGTACTACCAAAACAACAGGTAGTTCTTCAACTAAAAATACTCCGACAGACAAGCCAATGCACGTAAATCAGAAATTGGATGAAGTTTCAGATGCAATGGCTAACAAAAACAAAAACGTTAAATTTGCTAATGGATTCAGAATTCAGATTTACGTTGGAAACGACAAAAAATCGGCAGACGACGTAAAGATTAATATTTACCAAAATTTTCAAGAATTAAACCCCTACATTTCTTATAATTTTCCAACTTATAAAATCAGGGTAGGCGATTTTTTGAATAGAATGGATGCCGAAAGGTATTTAACACAATTGAAAGAAACTTACCCAGGGTCAATCATCCTGCCCGATAAAGTAGAAATAAAAAAAGGAATGTTAATCAACGGAAAATAAAACAATTAACAATAATCAATTAACAATTATCAGATTTGTGCTAAAGTATATGTTTATTGATAATTGCTTATTGATAATTGAAAAAAAATATGTTTATAGAACCTTACCACAATCAGAATCAAAGAGAAACCAAAGTTGGATGGATAGAAGTTATCTGTGGGTCAATGTTTTCGGGGAAAACCGAAGAACTAATCCGCCGATTGAATCGTGCCAAAATTGCTAAACAAAAAGTAGAGATTTTTAAGCCTGCTTTAGACACACGCTACCACGCAGAAGACATTGTTTCACATAATTCCTTAGCTATTCGCTCTACGCCAGTACAAGCTGCTCAGGAAATTTTACTCATGGCTGGCGATTGTGATGTTGTAGGAATTGATGAGGCACAATTCATTGATTCTGAAATAGTTGAAGTTGTGAGTATTCTTGCCAATCACGGTAAAAGAGTCATCATTGCAGGGCTTGACATGGACTTTCAAGGAAAACCTTTTGGACCTATGCCCGCTCTTATGGCTACCGCAGAGTATATCACAAAAGTACACGCTGTCTGTGTTGTTTGTGGAGATGTCGCTCAATATTCATACAGAAAAACAGCTTCACAAGATAAAGTTTTACTCGGCGAAACCGATAGTTACGAAGCCCGTTGTCGTAGATGTTTTCAGCATTGAAAAATAGAATAATATCCCATTTGAAAAGCTGTGTCAGGTTATTTTGCCTGACACTGTTTTTTTGTGGATTACAGATAAAAACAAACCCACTTTTTGCTCAGATTGGCACTTGGCGAACACACTTTAATTATCTGAATGCCAAAGGATTAGCTCAGGTAGGGGGCAAAATTTACTGTTTCTCAGAAGAAGGGTTTTTCTTGTATGATACTGCGGAAAAACAGACCACAATTTTCTCAAAAAGCGATGGATTTGCAGAAAACGGAATATCAAAAATTAAATATGATGTAACTTCCCAAACCTTAGTTGTGGCTTATGCCTCTGGAAATATTGATTTATTGAAAATGAACTCAAAGGGCTTTCCAGATAAAATTATTAATCTCCCACTCCTGAAACAAACGCCCAATATCAATGAAAACGATAAGGTAATTAATGACATTGCCTTTGCGGAAAATCGGGCGTATTTAAGTACTAATTTTGGGATTTTAGAAATTGATTTGCAGAAAAATGAGATTGTAGAAACTAATCAAAATTTGGGTAAAAATAGAAATCAAGTAATTGTTAATCAGATAGTTATTCAGAAAAAAAATATTTTTATTTCAACTTCTGAGGGAGTTAAATTAGCCCAAATTAGTCCGAATATCAACCTGAAATTTTATGGAAATTGGGAAGCAATAACAGATGAAAAATTGGTGCTTTCTACAATCAATGAACAAGTTTTTGGCTTTGATTTGAAGGGACAATTTTTTGTTTTAGAAAATAAGAAATTCAAAAATTTTGGAAATTATAACAAAGAATTTGCTAAAATTTTTCCCGCAAATGGAATAAATTCTCTTGCAGTTGTTGGTCTGGCGAAGTATTTATTCGTACTGAAAAAGGAATGGTTTCTTATATCGGAACTGCCAAGGAAGCTCCTGAAAATCAGATAGATAGTGAAGTGAAAGTATTTCCGAATCCTGTTCGTCCCGACTATAATGGAACAATTGGAATCTCTGGTTTAACTGAAAATGCCTTCATAAAAATCACTGATATTGCTGGAAGATTGGTTTATGAAACCAGAGCAAACGGAGGTTTGGCTGTCTGGGACGGGCAAACTCTCAATGGCAACCGAGCAGAAACAGGTATTTATCTGATTTTCAGTAATAATGCCAAAGGCGATGAAACCTTAGTGAGTAAACTGGCGATAGTGAAGTAGGAAGTACTTACTCTTGCTAATATACCATTCTTCAAAAACTATCGTTATTTTGTGGTAAAATTTATAACGACTCCTTATGAAACTCCGATTTGTTTTGCTTTGCTCTGTTTTTGCTATTTTATCTATCCTCCTCACGGGTTGTTGGGCGAGGCGTTGCCCCATGCCAAGCTGCCATTCAAAAGGTGAACACCGTCACGAAGGAGGAACGTACCGAGAACGTCCTTTCTTTTCATTTGTTACCACCAGAAAACATTGGATATGGGACCGTCCGAAGGGAAAGAGTTTCAAGGGTAAAAAAGATAAAAAGACTGGAAAAACTAAGTTCAAGTATCTGCTTCCTGGTGAAAGAGTAGATTTTGAGAAGAAAAATTAGTTCAATTTGGAAATTAGTTCAATTTGGAAATTTGAAAATTAGCTAATTTGGAAATTAAGCCCATTCCCAAATCATTCACTCAATCACACATTCTTTCATTCACTCATTAAGCCCAAGAATGCAAAAAGTTTTAATAATTTCAGATACGCACAACCACTTAGACTCACGACTGATGCCGCATATTGAATGGTCTGACCAAATTTGGCACGCTGGTGACTGGGGAAATGTGGGTCTTTCTGATACATTAGAGAGTTTCAAGCCCATTCAAGGAGTTTATGGTAATATTGACGGAGCAACTTTACGTCAGATTTATCCGAAAATCAATCATTTCTTTTGTGAAGAAGTTAGTGTCGGGATTACCCATATTGCTGGAGCTCCGTCACAGTACAAACCCGATGCTTTAGAATGTTTTTCCATTAAAATTCCTGATATTTTTATCTGTGGACACTCGCATATTCTACAAGTCAAGCGAGATTTTCAACGAAATAAAATGCTCTTTATCAATCCTGGGGCAGCAGGTTTACATGGTTTTCATAATATCCAAACTTGTATCAGACTCAAAATTGATGGCAAGCGAATCTTTGATGTTGAAATTGTGGAAATGGAAAAAGGGAAAACATTGTAAGAATTTCACAAAACAAACTATCTGTTTCATGAATATTTTCTTAAAAATAGGCATTCTATTATTCAGTTTAGGAATAGCATTAGATACTTTCGGACAGCAAAATCCAAAGGACAGCTTAGTTTCTGCGTGGACTAAAAAGACATTGATTTATGAAATAAAACTTCCTAAAATCATAAATGATCAATTTGAAGAAACTACTGTCACAATCAAGAAATCAAAGGATATTTCTACTCTTTTGAAGTTTGAATCTGGTGGTACAGTTACTACAATAACCATTGATGAAGGATATTTTGCAAAAAGCAACTATACTTATCGTAATGATTACCCGTTAAAATCCATTTCTTTTGGATATGGTGAAATATCTTTACTTGACATCTCAACAATGAGAGCAGGAATTTATACTGTAAAATATAGCTCTTGTAATTTTGGAGGTTCTTATAAATTGATTTT
>JAAFJL010000122.1 GCA_013298865.1 Cytophagales bacterium
CAACTTTTCTGCCCTGAACCGACAAACCCGAATCATAATTGCATTGTTGACGCATTGCCCATTTTTCGCCAGTTCCACAGTTTAAGTCTAATATTTTGATGGCTTTGTAGGCATTTACCCAACCCAAAACGTCCCAAACTCGTGTATCATGCAGTTTTGGAATTTTGAACAAGGGTACAAATTTCTCGCAAGAACCACACCGAATTGGTGAGAAATCTCCGTAATAATACAGCACAAAATAATCGTGTTTCTTACAAGTACAAATCGATTCCAATTCCTCTTCTACATAACCTAAATACTTGATTTCTATTTTGTTACCACAGAGTTCTTCTAATTTTTCGATAGCATCTGTTACATATTTTGTGAAATATATTTCGTCCAAAGCCTCTTCGGTAAACGTCCACAAATCAATCGAAATTCGGTTGTCTTTTATGTACGCATTCATCTCACGCCCGTTGGTTTGCCCGTTTTCACGTAGGCTACCGCATACATGATAGAATTTGTGCCAAAGTTCGTTTTCGTCAACGCCTTCGTTGTATTTGATTGATAATGAGTGCATTATGTTTTATTTATTGATGTTTCAAATGTTGAATTATTGAGAATATTTATTTCCTAACTCTACACCCCATCCTAAATCCTTCCCCTTGAAGGTAAAGACTTTCCTAACGAGGGCGACCGACGCTCGGTGTAAAACCCTTTCCCTTCGAGGGTAAAGGGTTTGGGATAGGGGTGTTCGACAAATGATTTTTTCATTACTTTAAAACTAACCTCGGCGAAGTTATCCCCAACTTCAATTTCTCCGCCACTTTCAAAGCTCTTTCAATTCGTTTTTCACTTGATTTTACTAAGGTTATCACATAGATTAACCCTCGCTTATTTCCATCTGTCAATGTTTGAAAAACAGCGTCAGCGTCTGGGTCTTGGTACAATACTTCTAAGAACTCTTCGGGCATTTCAAACTGTAATTCGCTATTATCTTCTGTAAAAGTTAGAGCAATTTCATCTCCCTCTTTCAAGTTGAGTTGCTTGCAGATTGTCGAACCCAAATTGATAAAATAGCCACCCTCTTTTTTGGGCATAAACGCACAATGAAAAGTGGTATTTTTAATCAAACACAAAGCCCGTTTTGAACCTTTTGAAAGGAAGGAATCCACAATTTTTGCATCAACCATCACGAAGTGCATTCCATTGCTAAACTTTTCTATTTTGTTCATTCTACTTGTCTTTTACAAACCCAGTCATCTTTTTTAATTGACTGAAAATCAGCACAATAACTCGTTTCTTCTACTCTCTGAATATTATTTTTTTCTTCTTCATAAAGAGCAAATAATTCGTGTTTCTCTGTCACTTTTACGATTTTTTCTTTACAATTTTTAAAACAATCCAACGCTCCAAAATTATCATTTCCAACAGGATGATAGCATGAAAATCGACAGAAAAAACAGGTTTCAATTTTGTATTTTTGGGGCAAATTAATCTGTAAATCGAACAACATTCGCTCGTAATCTTCGTAGCTATTGTCAATCAAAATCGTTTTATTATTGTACTTAAACTTAACATTTCTGATTTTTTCAATACCCAAATCGTAATTCATCCAAACAGTCAATAATCCATCAAAAAGTTGGTTTTCGTAGGTAACTCGCATCGGAAATTGCTTTTCGATATGATTGAGTTCATCCGTTTTATTTTCTTGAATCGTGATGGTTTTTTTGTCAATAATTTCAATCCAAATATTGGCAACATCAATGATTTCTGTAATGTCCGCACTCTCATTTCGAATCAACGAAACTTGTCCTTCACTAACCCGTAAAACCGCCTTGTCTGGATTTCGATTGTATTGTAATTCCATCCAAAAACGCTCCTGAGTGGCAGTTACACAAAACCCTTTTTCTTCTGCAACAACTCCGTATTGTTCAGTGGTAATGGTTTGGCAATCTTGCTTCCAATTAGCCGTAAACTTGAGATTCTTGTAAGGTTTTTCATCAGAAAAAGGCTTCCAATTTCCATCTTTGGGTTCGTCTGCACGAGGTTTTCTAACAGAAGATAAAGAGGCTATTTCACACGCTCCAAATTCAATAAAATTTTGCTGTGCCTCCGCCAAAGAAATATGATTTGGACCACCCAAATAATGTGGCTCAACGTTCTGAATTGGGCAACTTTGCCAAAAACAGACCTCACAAATATCCCAAAGATGGTCTTCCCGATTGAAGGTTTTATAGCCACAACACGGGCAGGTATATTTCAATAAATTCATAGTTGTCATCGTTTTTCACATTCCTTCATTACTCCCTTTTTCCTTTCCTCCTCACATCCCATCCCACCTTTTCGAGAGCCAGTTTTTGTATTTTTCTTTGTAAAAATATTTCGCATTAACGTCTTTGAAATAAATGTCCATGCCACCATCATAAGGCGAAATCAGGCAATCTTTTCCAATGATAAAAGCCCGAATTTGGTCATCGGCAATTTCCATTAGCATTGGGTTCAGTCCATTGGTTTCCCAAGTGGTTTCAAAACTGTATGATTGGAAGATCGTTTCTCCTTCATTGTCCGTAAAAATACCAATATCATTCAAATTAAACATCCTGAACAGAAAATGGTCTGAGTCAATCCAATTGATAACTACATGAATTTCAGAGTCTTGTGGAATCAAATCATCAATAATCGTATTTTGTCGAGACAGAATAATATCCATTTCTTCTTTCGTATTCGCATAGCGTTTAGACTCTGGCAAACTATGAATCCGCAACCAATAATCTTTCAAATGGACACCCAAAAGATAGTTGATTGGTTGAGAATCAGGATAATTTTCAGCCCAAAAATCGGTGAATTGTTGTTTTGTCATGTTGGTTTTCTTACCGCAAGGACGGGAGGACGCAAGGTTAATATTAGCGTCCTCCCGTCCTTGCGGTTATTTTACATATTCCTTCAATATCTTCGTCTCCGCAAACTCACTTTTCCAGATTTCCACCACATAATAATCATCCCCTTTATCGTTTTCAACCGTCCATAATTTGAAGGATGAAATACGCACTCGGTACGTTTCTTTTTCCAAATTCAATTCTAAAACCGTATCATAACTTGTACAGTCTTTTATCTGCAAAATCCCCGAGGGTAGATTTAGAGATGTTTCCACAATATGGTCAGCATCCACATCTTCACTTGGTTCAGAAGATAACACCCGAACTTCTACCTTAATTTCTTCATATTTTGCTACCGTTACGCCTAAAAGACCTTCGCCAATGGCTAATTTACGATTGCCTGCTTCATCATTCCAAAAGTCAGGGGCATCGGTTGTAGCTTGGGTTTCGGAGTCCAAAATATAGAATTGATAATACTCCGTAAAGAAAGATAAATTGTGTTGTTCCATGATTTTCTTTTGTTCTTCTTTCAAAGTTAATTCCTTTTGAAAAGCCTCTTTCACATCCTTTGCCTTATCTTGATTTATTGCAAAAAAGGTCTTTATTAGCTTCTCACAAGGGTCTAAGACAATCTCTTTTTGTGAATGATTACTTGGAATAACCGTCGTAACGACCACTTCTCCATCACTTCCCGACCACAATTCATACTCAAAGTAAGCCGTTGACGGAGTATTTGATTTTATCCAGCTATGTAGGTATTCATTTCCGCTCGCTCTTTCAAAAATATCTTGCAAAATATTGTCATACCAATCTATAATTCCACCGTAAATCGCACTACCCAATTGATTAGAAACATGATGCAATAAATCCGCAATTTGCTTCTGGCGTTGGTGGTCGTCCTCGGCTCGAAAATCCAACATTGCCACGTTCATTAATCGTAGGATAATTGCTCTCGAATCTGGTTTTGTTGCACTTTCTTTAAATTCATCCAACAGCACAAAGAACCTATCCAAAGCCTCACTTTCGTTACCGTAGTGGTCAGACAAAATCAGGTTTTTCCAACCTGCGGTGGTATATTTTCCATAAAATTTACCCACAAAATCATTGAAGCCTTCAAACGAAGGATTGCCATAATCAATCTGTTCATGAAATGTTCCATAGCCATTCAAAAAAGCCTCCAAAAGCGTAATACTTGCACTTCCCAAATACATACCAGGGCGTTTTCTAAGGGACTCTAACAAATCATAAAATTTTACTTTCCGAGGATTACCTGAGTCTAAATCGGCTGATATACAGAAAGTTGCCCCTAAATTGTTTATCAATGAAACAACTTTAGGAGAAAATTCGGTGTTACACTGATAATCGTACAAAACAGTGTGATAAATTACGATTCTTGTAACACCCTCTGCATCTAAACGAGGTTTTTGAGCAACTAAATTCTCTAAAAATATTTCAAGATTTACGTCTTCAATTGTTTCTGTAAATTTATCTAAATCGTTATCAAGTTTTCTAATGTATTCAAAATCAGGAGATTCCGAAAAAAAGAATGTAACATAAGTATAAGTTTTTGTAATCATTATAGCGTTTTTTTGAAACAATATTGTTTAACCATTTGTCAAACCGTTGTACAAATTTTACTAACTTTAGTTTGTTGAGCTAAGTAACGGTAAAACAATAACTTATAATTTTTATGCGACTCTCTTGAAGCTATTTTTAGGCACTTTTTCATTAAATAGCGGTGCTATTCGCTTCAAAAGTGGCTAAAACTATCATCAAAATAACCATCCTAAAATTTTATAAGTTATTACTTCACCGTTACTAAGTACATAAAATATTTGACAATTATCAAACGAATAACCCTTTAATATTCTTTAAGTTTGTAAAAAATAAATACATAAAGTCATGAAAAAATTACTAACCCTCGCATTGCTGACTGCTGGCTTTTCGGCATTTTCTCAACAAGATGTTCAGAAAAAGATTCAGAAACAATTGATTCTTGCTGAAAACAATTCAACGATTCAACTCGAAGAAGGCACTTTTACTTTTACAAGCAGCCTTTCGATGGAAGATAAAAATGACATTGTTATTACTGGAAAAGGGATGGATAAAACTATTCTGAGTTTCAAAGGACAAACAGAAGGAGCAGAAGGAATCAGAATTTCTAATGCTAAAAATATCACTTTGGAAAATATGACACTTCAAGATTCCAAAGGGGATTTAGTAAAAACAATGAACGTAAATGGCATTACTTTCAGAAATGTAAAGGTGGAATGGACTGGTAAACCAAGTGAAAATAATGGTGGCTATGGCTTGTATCCTGTGCAATGCCAGAATGTTCTGATTGATAATTGTACTGCAATTGGGGCATCTGATGCAGGTATTTATGTGGGGCAATCCAAAAATATTGAGGTTAAAAATTCAGTTGCTTACCATAACGTTGCAGGAATAGAAATTGAAAATTCTTTGTATGCTACCGTGCATGATTGTGAGGCTTACGAGAACACAGGCGGGGTTTTGGTCTTTGATTTACCAGATTTGGTGCAGAAAAAAGGAGGTTTCTGTAAGGTTTTCAATAACAAAATTCATGATAATAACTTTCCAAATTTTGCCCCGAAAGGAAACATCGTTGCGACAGTTCCAGACGGTACAGGAATTTTATTATTGGCTGCAAATAATGTAGAGATTTTCAATAATAAAATCATCAATAATAAAAGCGTTGGTACTGGAATCATCAGTTATTATATGACCGAAAAACCAATTGCCGATAAAGAGTACTATCCTTTTCCTTCGGCAATTAGTATTCATGACAATGAGTATGCTCGTGAAGATACCCGCCCAACTGCAAGAGGTCGTATGGGGTTGATGTTTATGTTTAAATTAAAATTTGGGAAAGATGTTCCGCATATTTTGTACGATGGAATTATTGACCCAAAGACACTTGATGCTCAGGGAGTAACATTAACTGACAAACGTATTTGTATTAAAAATAATCAAAATCAGAGTTTCGCTAATTTGGATGCAGAACATGATTTTAAGAATATTTCTCGTGATTTGAGCAAATACGATTGTTCACCCGAACCGATAAAAGTAGGATTTAATGAAAAATAGATTTTTAATTATCTTTTTAGTTGGACTGGTTTTCATGTCTTCTTTCATTGATTTGACAGAAAATCAAGCATCTGCCCCTAAAGAAAACCTTTCTGAATATGGGTTCTTCAAAGGAAATATTGCAGCACAATTACCTGTTGATGGCGTAATTCCGTATCGTTTGAATACGCCATTGTTTTCTGATTATGCCGAAAAATTGAGATTTTTGAAAATCCCTGCTGGACAAACTGTTGCTTACAACGACAAAGATGTTTTAGATTTCCCTGTCGGGACTACTATTATTAAAACTTTTTATTACCCTAATGATTTTCGAGATGCTTCACAAGGGCGAAGACTAATGGAAACTCGTTTATTGATTCATGAAGAAAAAGGCTGGAAGGCGTTGGAATATGTTTGGAATGACGAGCAAACTGATGCAGTTCTGGAAGTAGCAGGAGATTCAAAAGAAGTCACTTACACGTATTTAGACGGAAAAGTAAAGAAACAACAATATTCTATCCCGAACTTGAACCAGTGTAAAGGTTGTCATAACAGAGAAGAAGTCATGACTCCTATTGGTCCATCCGTGAGACAGTTAAATGGCGATTTGAATTATGGAGAAGTATCTGAAAATCAATTAGTTCACTTGAAAAACAAAGGTATTCTTACAGGGATGCCTGAGTTGAAAGATTGTCCTAAAATTGCTGTTTGGAATAAGCCAGAAACGGGAAATTTAGAACAAAGAGCAAGGGCTTGGTTAGATATAAATTGTGCCCATTGCCATAATCCAAAAGGTCCAGCAATGACTTCTGGTTTAAATCTGTCAGTGCATGAAACTAATCCAACTGCTATGGGTATTGACAAATCTCCAGTAGCCGCAGGGCGAGGTTCGGGCAATAGATTGTATGATATTGTGAAAGGAAAACCCGAAGAATCCATTTTGGTCTATCGAATTGAGTCAACAGATTCTGGAATTATGATGCCAGAAGTTGGCAGAAAAGTTACCCATAAAGAAGGATTAGAATTAGTGAGTAACTGGATAAAATCTTTGAAATAGATATTTTCGATTTTTGTTTCGATGCTCGATTTTCGTTGTTCGTTGTTCGGTTTCCGATGCGGAGTGCCGCCCAGCTCGCTTTTCGGAAAAATAAAAAAGGAGATGATTCAGAATCATCTCCTTTTTTATTCACTTTTGCTAATTTTACCGAACATCGAACATCGAACATCGAAAATCGAAAATCAAACATCGATTTATACTGAGAAACTTTCTCCACACCCACAAGTACGAGACGCATTAGGGTTTTTGAATTGGAATCCTTTACCATTTAAACCATCTGAAAAGTCTAATTCTGTACCTGCAAGGTATAAAATCGACTTTTTATCAACCATAATTTTGATACCTTTATCTTCAAAAATCATATCAGAAGGTTGTGGTTCTGCCGAAAACTGTAAGTCGTACATCAAACCAGAACAGCCTCCGCCTTCCACAGCCACACGGATATTATGATCAGTTGAGAGACCTTCTTTTTCTTTTAAATCCTTTATTTTTGAAGCAGCAAAATCAGTTATCGTTACCATAAGAATCAATTTTTTGATTGTTAAAACTATGACCAAAACTATTTAAAGTAAATAAAAGTTTCATTTATACCATAAACTTCATCAAAACGTCATACACCCGATGTACTGGTAAACCCATGACCGTAAAGTATGAACCTTCCATTCTCGGAATTGCCACCATACCAATAAAATCCTGTACGCCATACGCACCAGCTTTGTCGAAGGGCTTGCAAGTTTCGATATAATAATCAATTTCTTCGGCAGCCATTTCTCTGAAAAATACGTTGGTTACATCGACAAAAGATACTTCACCTTCGGGTGATTTCACACAAACGCCTGTCATAACTTGGTGCATTTTTCCAGACAATTTCTCTAACATTTGTTTTGCTTCTGCATAATCGGCAGGCTTGTTCAAAATTTCATTGTCAATTACCACAATAGTATCGGCTGTCAAAACGATATTTGTAAGAGATTCTTCCGAAAATGCTGCTGCTTTTTTTTGTGCTAAAAATTTCGGTACTTCAATGGCTGGCATTGTTTCTGGAAAATCTTCATTGGTTGACTTTACTTTTACAGAAAATTCAAAACCTGCGTCATGTAAAAGTTGTTGTCTTCTCGGAGAGTTAGATGCTAATAATAATGGATATTGAAGTTTTAACATAAAATTTTTGTTTTCAGTTTTTTAAAAATGAAGCTATTTTATCGAATATAAATTGTCTATGCGAAAGTTTAAGTATCAGTTATTTAATAAATATTTTTTATTTTTTTTTCTAACAATTTCAGTTAGTGATTCAGTTTTTGCACAAAAAACAGATACGCTTTCTGTTTCAAAATCTCAAACTCAGCAAGAGAAAGATAGCCTTTTTTATACCAAAATTAAGACGAAGTTTGGCAAGAATAAACTCCTCAGAGAAATTTATGGGGTTGTTTTCAGAGATATTTATAATCGAGATGCTTCAAATAAAGAAATAAAGGTAATTGAAGAAAATCCTTTCGCTGAATTTGAAGGTAGAGTTATTAGAAAAATTTATGTAAAACGACTCAAAGTTTTCGGACAATCAATTTATGATACAACCCGTCAGGCAAAGGGTTTAGATAAGTTTCTGAATTCACTTCATGCGGATACACGAGAGGGAATTATTCGTAAATCATTTCTACTTTTTGATGTCGGTGATATTATAGATGCCAATAAACTCCGAGACAATGAACGCCTTCTTCGCCAAAGTAGCATCCTCCACGATGCCCGTATTTTGGTAATTCCAGATGATAAGTTTCCCAATCTTGTCGATTTAATTGTCATTACTCAAGACATCTGGTCGTTGATTCCAGATGTAGGTTTTGATGGTTTTGATAAATTCAGTATCGGGATTAACCAACTCAATTTCAGAGGTTTAGGACATTCATGGACTAACACTTTTAATTACAATGGAAAGCAAAAACAGAAATTAGAATACACCAGTCGTTACAGAATTCCATACATCGGTCGAACTTTTGTTACTGGCGAAGCAGAGTTAAAACTCCAACGTGACCGAAGTTTGTATGCTGTTAGACTTTACCGCCCTTTTCTTACGCCCGAAATGAAATTAGCTGGTGGGTTTGAAATAAGTCATAATCGCTTCAATAATCAACTTGCTTTAGAAGAAAATGGTTATCCTCGAAAACTGAATGATTCGACACTGTTTTCTTTTCCGCTCAACTACAATTACGTTGACCTTTGGTTGGCACATTCTTTCAAATTAGGGTTTATTGACAAAGACCATCTTCAACGGGCAAGGTTAGTTCTGAGTGCGAGGGTTTCAAATGTCACTCATACTGAACGCCCAAATATTAGACCCGACACCAATCAATTATATCGTAATCATAGAGACTATTTAGTCGGAATTGGATTCTCTAACAGACGCTATAAAAGAGACATTTTGATTTATGGATTTGGACGAACAGAAGACGTACCAAGTGGTTTTCTGGGGGCGTTCGTAACAGGCTACGAGAACTCAGAATTAGGAAAAAGGTATTATTCGGGCATAAAAATCGCACGTGGACAAGAGCTTCGTCATGCTGGATATATTTATGGCTTACTCAATGCAGGTGGTTATTCTGACAAAACCAGTGTTGTGAGCTTTGAGTCGAATTATTTTACCGAATTAATGCCCTGGGGGAAATCACAGGTGAGGCATTTCATCAACCTAAAATACGCAGCAGGAAATAACCGATATACGGGAGAATTTTTGGATATTAATAATGAAAATGGTATTTCTAATGCCAGTAGTGACGGATTAAGAGGTGTAAAGAAATTTACTTTAGGTTGGCAAAGTGTACTTTTTTCAAGAGTAAATTTCTTAGGATTTCGTATAGCACCTTTTGCATTTGCAGACGTAGGTTGGGTCAATTTCAAAAATAAATCAGTTTTTGAAAGTCCTGTATATCAGGGATATGGCTTAGGCGTGCGTTTCAGAAATGAAAATTTAACCTTCAATACTTTTCAAGTTCGGTTTGCTTTTTATCCTAATATTCCGAATGTTGACGTTCTGAACTTTGCCTTCGGGGATGCTACAACTTTACGTCTCAAAGATTTTGATATTTCTGCCCCAGAAATAGTTCCTTTGAGGTAGGTTTCTTAGGTATGAGGTCGTAGGCTGAAAAGTAATGAATCTTCTATTATTAATACCGAAGACACCGCTAACTGTCGCACGGTTGAGATTAAAACCTCCTACCTGAAATCATACCTTTTGCTCGGCATTTAAAAAATAATCAAGAACTTTTTGAACATTAATTAAAAAATATACTTTTACATTAAATACACCTACATTGATTTATAGAATACCTTAACCAATATTAAAATCATGACTATTGAAGAAGCACTAAGGCAAAAAAACTTTGTTTCGCCTTACAACAAAGCTACCGTTAATCTTTTATTGACTCATAGTTGGTTAACCGAACTTCATAACCCAGTTTTCAAATCTTTAGGATTAACTAAAGAGCAAGCATCTGTTTTGAGGGCTCTTGAGTTTTCTAATTCAAACAAGGTCAATATTAATTACATTTCTGAAAGGATGTTAGATAAAAACTCTAACGTTTCTCGGTTGATAGATAAATTAGAAAACAGAAATTTAATTTCCAGAAAAACATCTGAATCTGATAAAAGAGTAGCTGAAATTACAATTACACCTGAGGGGACGTCAGTGTTTCTCGAAATTGAAAAAAACATGGAAGATATTGACCACAAGCTCAATCAATTCTCTGATTTTGAAATTGAACAACTGAATATACTTTTAGACAAACTTAGAAATACTGAATCAATAGTCTGATTATCAGTATTTTATAAATATTAACAAAATATTAACAGATATATACATTGACATTTAATGTATATACATTAAATTTGTATCATCATTAAGAATATGACAATTGAACAAGAAATAAAACAAGTAAAATTTAGGAGTAACTTTGCGAAGGCGGTTATCAATGTTATTTATACCAGTAACTGGATAAGCGGACAGCAAAATGAAATACTGAAGCCTTTTGATTTGTCAATACAACAGTATAATGTATTGAGAATTTTAAGAGGGCAAAATCCTAAACCAATTTCTGTAAATGCAATCATTGAAAGGATGATGGACAAGATGTCTAACGCATCTCGTTTAGTGGATAAACTTTTGACAAAAGAGTTAGTAATAAGAAGAGAATGCCCAGACGACCGTAGGGCAGTTGAAATTTTCATTACAGAAAAAGGACTCAATGTCTTGTCAGAATTGGATAATGTTCAATCAGAATGGGAAAAAAGACTACATAATTTAGACGAATCCGAAGCATTATTATTGAGTGACTTATTGGATAGATTAAGAAATTCAACAGAAGAATAAACAGATTACATTTCAATATTTTTTACAATTAAAAACAATTTACAATGAAAACGATTAAAATTTTCGCAAGTATCCTAATAGCAGTATTATTCGTAAACGTAGCTATTGCAGGAAAAGAAAAAGGTAAGAAAGTTGCAACTTTAGCAGTTGATACAAAAGGAAGTAAAATTCACTGGTTAGCAAAGAAAGTTACAGGACAGCACGAAGGCACAATCGGAATTACTTCGGGTAATTTGATGGTTGATGGTGGCAAAGTAAAAGGTGGAGATTTTGTAATTGATATGAAGTCAATTGTTTGTACGGACATCGCAGACGAAGGCTACAATAAGAAATTTATTGGACACATCACTACTGGCGATTTCTTTGAAGTTGAAAAATTCCCAACGGCTGCTTTCAAAATTACTAAAGTTGTAGGTGCTGATATTACAGGAGATTTAACAATGCACGGTGTAACAAAATCAATTACTTTTCCAGCAAAAATTACTGTTACTGGTGGAAAAGCAACTGCAACTGCCTCAATCCCAGTTGATCGTACTGATTTTGGAGTAAAATACGGTTCTAAAAAATTCTTTGACTCAATCGGCGACAAAGCAATTGATGATGTATTTACTTTAGATATTACTTTGGTAGCAGGAAAATAGTTTACTAACATACTATTCCATGGAAAGGGTAAGGCGAAAGTCTTACCCTTTTTCCTTTTAAGGAAATCATTCCCAATTTTGTGGACACTGAGTTTCACTGAGAATTGCACAAAGTTTCACTAAGTTTTTCTTTGTGAAACTTTGCGATAATCTCTGAGAAACTCAGTGTCCACAAAACTATAATGCAACCAAATTAATTATGCTTGCATACTAATTTTATTTCAACGAAATTGCTTTTAAAATTCTCAACTCAAAAAAAAGAACAAAATGTATAATCAACCAATGCTTCGTGATGGAGCTTTAGAAGGAAAAACAATCATCGTTACGGGTGGAGGCACTGGACTGGGGCGTTCGATGGCAAAATATTTTTTGGAACTTGGAGCAAACGTAGTAATTGCATCAAGAAAAATGGAGGTTTTAGAAAAAACCGCTCAGGAGCTTACTACTGAAACTGGCGGAAAAGTACTGCCAATTGCCTGCGATGCCCGAAAATACTTTGAAGTTGAAGAGGTTTTACAAAAATCAATTGAACATTTCGGAGCTGTGCATGGATTGGTAAATAACGCAGCAGGAAATTTCATCAGTCCGACAGAACACCTGAGTCATAAAGGATTTGATGTAGTAGTGGATATTGTTTTGAAAGGAACTTACAACTTCACATTGGCAGTTGGGAAATATTGGATTGCCGAAAAAATCAAAGGCACAATCATGAATATCGTAACGACTTACGCATGGACTGGCTCTGGTTATGTTGTTCCATCTGCTGCGGCAAAAGCAGGAGTTTTAGCGATAACTCGTTCATTAGCAGTTGAATGGGGTGCAAAATATGGTATTCGTTCCAATGCAATTGCTCCAGGTCCATTCCCTACTGCAGGGGCTTGGGAAAGATTATTTCCAGAAGAAGCTATGGGTAAGGAATTATCAGCAAAACTTCATCCAACCACAAGGGTACCATTAAAAAGAGTAGGTGAACACCAAGAGTTAGCCAATTTAGCCGCATTTTTGATGTCGGATTTTTCTTCTTATATCAATGGAGAAGTCATCACGATTGATGGAGGAGAATGGTTGCAAGGTGCTGGAGAATTTTCTAATCTGAACGAAGTTCCAGATGAAAAATGGCAAGAAATCGCAATGGCAGTTCGTGGGAAAAGTAAATAGGTTTTATCGGTGAACGGTGAAGGGTCAACGGTACACGGTAAAAGGGAAAGGGTGTTAAATTTATCTTGAACAATGTATCGTGATACCGTTGACCCTTCACCGTGTACCGTTGACCCTTCACCGTTGACCCTTCACCGTTGACCCTTCACCGTTGACCCTTCACCGTTCACCCTTTACCGTGTACCGTTGACCCTTCACCGTGTACCCTTCACCCTTTACCGTGTACCCTTCATCGTAAAGTACCTTTCAACTCTTCCAACGTAGCATATTCCAAGGCTTTTTCGTGGGTTGCTTCCAAGACAACAGGCGGGGCAACACCTGCATCGTAGGCTTCTTTCCAACGTGCTGCACACAAACACCATTTATCGCCTGCTTTCAAACCTGGAAAACCATAGGCTGGGTAGGGTGTAATTAAGTCATTCCCACGAGCTTTTGAATATTGTAAAAACTTATCCGTAACAACAGCTGCTACTACGTGAATACCTCTGTCGTCAACTCCAGTTGAGCAAAAACCGTCTCTATAAAAACCTGTGATGGGAGATTTACCAGCAATTTGCAATTCAGTTCCGAGAACATTTTTTTCGTCTTTCTTCGTTTGATTTTCCATTTTCTTTTTCAGATTTGTTTCTGCTACAGGTCCACAACCCGCTTTTGATTTATTGGTAGGAACTTTATTTTGTGCTAATGATACAATTGAAACCAATAGCAATGAGACTATTATAAGGCTTTTCATGATTTTATTTGAAATAAGTATTTTTGATTATTATTTTCGTTCACCTTAGAGATGATAATGTTAAGTAACGACTATTCTATTTGCCGAAATGTTAGCTTTACTTTACAACATTACAACAATATTAATAAATCAAAGGTTTGGAAAAGAGTATAATCATTCGGGAGTAATGCACAAAAATTTACAAAATGATAAAGCAAAAAACATTAGACCAAATGCAGCTTGATATTCAGAATTTAGCCGTCAAAAAGCTTTGGAAAATCAATGAAAATGGGAATAAAGTAAAAGTTCGGAGGGATGCTGAAACGGAATATTCTATTTATTTGGATGGACATTATATCAGTACTTTGACTGATTGGGAAGACACTTTTGAAATGGCGAAAACACTGTTGCTTTCGTAACATATTTTTATCACAAATTCTAAAATGTAATTTATTAAAATGGAAAGAAAACTAATTAGTTCTGGGTCAATATTTGAGGAGCAAGTTGCTTATTCGAGAGCTGTTGTGGTCGGACAGATGATTTTTGTATCGGGTTGTACGGGTTTTAATTACGAAACCACCACCATTTCTGAAGATATTGTTGAACAAACAGAACAAACTTTTAAAAATATTGAAACCGCTTTAAATAAGGCTGGTTCATCTCTAAAAGATGTTGTGAGAGTTCATTATATCTTGAAAGACACCAATGATTTTGAACAATGTTGGTCTGTTTTTAGAAAATATTTCGGTGAAATAAGACCAGCAGCCACAGTTTTTGCAGCAAAACTGCATGACGAAAGGATAAAAATTGAAATAGAAGTCACTGCTGTTAAACCTTCTTGAAATTTACAATGTCAATCAACGAAAACGACCCAATTACAGACTTAAAAAACGTCATTTCAAGACTTTTTGATGTAAAATTTGATGAATTTGATTTTACAAAATACCATACAGATTTACCCCAATCGTTGAAAGAAATCTACGAAATAGATGCGTTCTTTTTTAGAGAAAATTGTGTCTATGAAACCATACGTTTTTTCTGTAATCAAGACCGTTTAGTAAAATACCAAGACCTAAAATTAGACGAGCAACTCTTTACTTTTGTCAACGAAAATCAAGGAAATTGGTATTGCAAAACAGCTTTGAATTCAGATGTAGTTCTTTTGGAAAATTATTCCACAAAAACGAAAGAAGAAGCATTTTTACCTCAAAAGTTAGACGAATTTCTAACAAATTTTGCCCTACAAGAAATCGGCTTTAATTTGCCATTTTATTTTGGTTTAGATTATTCAACTATTGAAGAAGTTAAAGATAAATTCAGTAAAATAGAAGACCTCTGGACTGATAAAAAGTACGTTTACGAACACCAACATTCTTATTATTTAGTCGATGAAGATTGCCTTATGATGTGGGGAGGGATGAACGTTTTTGCCACAAAAAGTGAAACAAAATTTGAGTTTTATAAATCAATTTTGAAACATTACACTTTTTAAAGTACTGAATATTAAACTGTTACAAACAGAACCTCTTTACTAATTCCAAAAACTCTTTCGGCTTATCTGCTTGTACCCAATGTCCTGCACCTTCGATTGTTTCTAATTCATAATTGGGGAAAAGTTCCCAAATCTTTCTTTCATCTTCTGGCAAAATATAATGAGATTCAGAGCCTTTGATGAACAAAGTAGGTTGCTGAATTGACTTTTCGTGCAACAATTCATGTCCTACAATATCTATATTTTTAGTAATTACAGGTAAATTAATCCGCCAATCAAATTCATTATTTTTTTCTGGATTTCTCCAAAGATTTTTTAAAAGAAATTGTCTAACGCCTTCGCTATCTTCAAACGCTTTCATTTGTTCATTTGCCTCCGTACGGTTGGGTAATTTCTGTAAATCTATAGATGCTAACCCTCTAAGCAACACCGCATGATGCACAGGATAAAACTTTGGGGCAATATCAACTACAATTAATTTTGAAAAGGCTGTTGGATAGTTCATCGCAAATTGCATGACTACCTTTCCGCCCATCGAATGTCCAATGAGGATAATATTTTCTAAATTATGTTTTTCAATAAACTGCTTCAAATCTTCTGCCATTACCTCGTAATCAAAAACTTCACTTCTTGGCGATTGACCATGATTCCGTTGGTCAAGCAAAAAAACTTGATTCGTTTCTGACAAAGATTTTGCAATTGTCAACCAATTATCAGAAGAACCAAAAATTCCATGAAGAATAATAATTGGTTGCCCCTCCTCTCCTACTTTTCTATAAAATAAATCCATTGATTCAATTTAAAAATTTGATAATTTGGTAATTTGAAAATTATTTTAACTGAGCAGTTGTTTAAACAACCAGAACAGCTATGTCTTTTTTTGCAACAAATTTTCCGAATGATTGTAAGCTAAAACCTTTTTCAGACATTAGTTTTTCAAATTCTAACTGTGAATCTGGTTCAACAGCAATCAAAAGTCCACCAGAAGTTTGTGGGTCAGCTAAGATATACTTCTGGTTTTCAGTTATTTGAGAGATTTTATGCCCATAACTATCCCAATTTCTTGTAGTTCCGCCTGGGAAAGACTGTAGAGCTAAATACTCTTCCAACATTTCTAACTTAGGTACTTTGTCGAACTCAATTTCTGCTGAAAGTCCTGAACCCTCACACATTTCGGTAAGATGTCCCAAGAGTCCAAAACCAGTGACATCAGTTAGGGATTTTATATATGGTAATGTCCCCAAAGTAGCTCCAATTACATTTAGTTGAGCCATTTGTATGGGAGCGATTGTAGAATGTTCTTCTTTGAGTATTCCTTTTTTCTGAGCGGTAGTCAGAATGCCTACACCAATCTTTTTTGTCAAATACAACAAACAGCCTTCCGTAGCAGTATTATTTTGTTTGAGGTTCTCGATTTTAACTTTCCCTGTTACTGCCAAACCAAAAATAGGTTCAGGCGAATCTATCGAATGCCCACCAGCCAAGGGAATTCCAGCTTCACTACAAATAGACCTGCTTCCCTCTAATACTTGTTTGGCAATTTCTGGAGGAATCGTATTAATGGGCCAACCCAAGATTGCAATTGCCATGATAGGTTCGCCGCCCATCGCATAAACATCAGAAATGGCATTTGCAGAAGCAATTCTTCCAAAATCAAAAGCATCGTCCACAATTGGCATAAAAAAATCTGTGGTTGAAATAATAGCTTCCCCATTACCCAAATCCATAACGGCAGCATCATCCTTTGTGTCATTTCCAACTAATAAAGAACTAAATATTGTTTTTTTTGTGTCTGATTTTAAAATATTATCTAAAATTTTTGGAGAAATCTTACAACCACAACCAGCACCATGAGAATATTGTGTCAACTTAAACGTCATTTTATCTGCTTCCATTTTTACTTTTCTTGACTAATACATTTATTTTAAACTATTCTACAAAGTTAAACAGACGAATCTTAAAAAAATACTAAATTGATAGAGTTAAATTTTTGTAAATATTTATCGTAAAAAATTAAAAACTTTTTAATAAAATTTATACTATTCCAATTTTTTAAGTAACATAACCTATAAATCAATGAGTTAAGGGGTAGTTATTTACAAAATCTTAATTTCAAGGTTTTGCTGATGATAAAAAAATGTTGTTATTTTGCATAAAATTCACCCATTCAAATTCTAACTAAATTCCAAATTTATTATGATTCGAAAAATGTTTACCACTAAAGTAGTAACGGCGTTGTTATTTGCCTTTGTTGCTACATTTTCAAGTGTACAGATTTTCGCCCAAGGTTCAACGACTGCTGCAATGTCAGGCTCAATTGTTGACGAAAAAGGTGAGGGTCTTCCAGGAGCGAACGTAATCGCTATCCACGAACCAACAGGTACTCGCTACGGTGCGGCTACTCGTGTTGATGGTCGTTTCAACATCGTAAATATGCGTGTAGGTGGACCATACAAAGTAACAGTTAC
>JAAFJL010000124.1 GCA_013298865.1 Cytophagales bacterium
AAAAGTATGTATTGAAGTTTACCTTGCCAAATGGTAACCAATATGAATCTTCTCCTGAACAGATTATTGCAACGCCACCAATTCTGAAGACTTACGACAAATTCAATGGTAAAAGTAGATTGAGCGAAGACGGCAAGGCATTTTTGTCTGCCAATGAAGTTTATTTAGATTTTCAGGATACGCCCAATCAGAAAAACTACTACCTCTGGCGATATACGCATTACGAAAGACTAATCCATTGTATTACCTGTTACAGAACAAATGTAGGAACTTTTGGCTACGATGCCCGTAAAGGTTCTTGTGCTTATCTTTTTCCAAATTATATCAGAATTCCGTATTACGATTACCAGTGCGACGGTGAATGTTATTCTATTTTTAGGGGAAAAGAAGTAAACGTAATGTCTGACGTCGTGTCTGACGGTCAGGTAGTTACGGGCAGACAAGTTGCAAAAGTCCCTTACTATTATCCTTTTGGCTGTTTGGTAGAAATCCAGCAAATGAGTATTTCAGCGGCAACTTATTCATTCTATAAAATACTCGAATCACAGTCGCAAACCAATGGTGGACTGGCAGATACTCCTCCTGCGGCAATCATTGGAAACGTACGTAATCTAACAAATCCAGAAGAACGAGTAGCTGGTTATTTTTCTGTTGCTGAAATTAAGAGTAAAAAACATTGGGTAAAAAGAACTGATTCTTCTGGAGATTTCGATTTGATATTAGGACACGCTGCCTTTGAAGAAGCCCCAAGTGCACTCGACATTACTCGTCCACCCAAAGCACCATGTCAACCAAGTGCCACCCGTACTAATGTAAAACCTGTGGGTTGGCAGTAGATTCGATTTTCGTTGCTCGTTGTTCGGTTTTTGATTTTCGTTGCTTGTTTTCGATGTTAGGTAATGATAAGTGACAATCCTACTCCCACCAGACCAGTGGACTGACAGTAATTCTATTTATTTTAAGGAAGTTCTAAAAGAATAACATACATAAAATCCATGTACAAAAAACTACTAATATCATTTGTGTTGCTATTGATTTTTCAATTGAATGGCTTTTCGCAATTAACTACTATCAAAATTGCCGTAAAAGATTCAAGTGATAATACACCTTTGAAAGATGTTGTCATTAAAGTTGATTCTAAAAGAGCCAATTTGTCTTCAACCAACGACGGTGTGCATACGTTGTCGCTTCAACAAGGAGAATATACCCTTTCAATTAGTCATTTTGGCTTCCGTACTTTCCGACAAAAAATGTCTGTAAAATCTCAGGACATTAGCATGAACGTAAGTTTGATTAACGTTGCTAAAGAATTAGATGAAGTTATGGTGAATAGTCAGGGTGGTGCAGGGAATGTCAGCCGACCATTATTGGGAGTTATGCCACTGAGTATCAAGACAATCAAGAAGATTCCTGCTATGATGGGCGAGACCGATATTCTGAGAGGCTTACAAATGTTGCCAGGCGTTACGTCCGTAGGTGAAGCCGCCAATGGGGTCAATATCAGAGGTGGAACAACCGACCAAAATTTGATTCTTTTAGACGATACCCCAATCTTCAACCCGACTCACCTTTTTGGCTTATTTTCAATTTTTCCGCCAGATGCAGTCTCAGGTTTAGAATTGTATAAAGGTGGAATCCCTGCTCGTTTTGGTGGAAGGGCTTCTTCTGTGATTGATATTAACATGACGAATCCTTCTTTAGAAAAATTCAAAATGACGGGCGGTATCAGTTTAGTAGCCAATCGCTTAACGATTGAACAACCTTTGGCAAAAGATAAATTAGGTATTTTGGTTTCGGGAAGAGCGTCGTTCAATGACTTTATTTTCAAATTAGGTCCTCCGAAATTACAGAATATCAAAGCCAACTTTTATGATGTTGCCACGAAGTTATTTTACAAAATAAACGCCAAAAATACCCTAACTTTCTCTGGGTATGTGAGTAAAGATTTCTTTCAAACAGATTTATTAGGAACAATCGGTAATGTAAACGCAACTTCTACACAGTATAATTATCAGACCAATAATGCTTCCTTGAAATGGTTTCATGCTTTCAATTCAAAACTAAATTTGCAGACAACGGCGGTTTACACAGATTTTAGTCCGCAAACACAATTGCCCGAATTGAACAGCGACAACAAGGTTTCAATAGAATCAGGAATCAACTACAATCAGTTAAAATCAAGTCTTGGTTATAGTCCGAATGAAAAGCACAGATTTGAAGCGGGTGTTAGTGCTATTTACTATAAAATCAACCCAGGAATTCTGGACCCTGGGACTTCTAAAAGTGTGATTTCCAAGACTGTACCACAAGAAAAAAGTATAGAATCGGCAATTTATGTAGAAGACGAAATCACGGTGAACAAACGATTAAGTATCTCTTTGGGACTCCGATATTCTAATTTTGTGGCTTTGGGGGCTGCCACAGTGCGGTCATACAACCCAGCATTTCCAAAGTCTGATATTACGGTGACAGACTCAACAGTTTATAAATCTGGTGAGACAATGGCATCTTACGGGGGATTAGAACCTCGTTTTGCCTTGAAATATTCACTGAATGAATTGAGTTCTATCAAATTGGGTTACAGCCTGATGCGTCAATATTTACAAGTAGTTTCCAACACGACCACACCATTACCGACTTCTCGTTGGGCAACCAGTAACACGTACATAAAACCACAGGTGAGTCAGTTAGTTTCGGCAGGTTTTTTCAGAAATTCGAGCAATAATATTTATGAGTTTTCTTTGGAAGGTTATTACAGAAGTACAGACAATGTCTTGGATTTCAAGCCTGGGGCGGATTTTTTGTTCCAACCTTATATAGAAACCCAAACGCTGCAAGGCAAAGGAAAAGCCTACGGAGTTGAATTAATGTTGAGCAAAAAGAAAGGTGAAGTAACAGGCTGGATTAACTATACGTATTCAAGGGCTTTGAGTCAAATCAAAGTCAGTGACCGATTTGATGAGCAAATTAATGGTGGCAATTGGTACGCTACCAATTATGACCGTCCGCATAGTTTCAATTCTACCATCAGTATTTCGCAAGGCGGACACCATGAATTTGGCTTTACCTTCGTCTATAACACAGGCAGACCGTTTACTGTACCAGACGGATTTGTAGAATATAATGCTGTGAAATATCCTTACTTTGTGGACAGAAATAATGCCCGAATTAAGGACTATCACCGTTTAGATTTTTCTTGGACAATCCGTAACCCAAGTATGCAAAAACGACGTTGGGAAGGTTCTTGGACAATTGCCGTCTATAATGTCTATGCCAGACAAAATGCGTATTCTGTTTACCTAAAAGGCGACAAGGGACTCAATGCTTACCAATTAACAATTTTTGGCACAGCAATTCCTTCAATCACTTATAATTTCAAGTTTATGTAGGGGCGGTTCGAGGTTCGTTTTTCGATGCTTGATGTTAGGCAATGACATTGTCCGAAAAACGAAAATCGAACATCGAAAAAAGGCTTTCAGAAAATTTCTGGAAGCCTTTTTTGTGCCTGTAATGACCGTTTACTAAGAAACCGAAACGATGCTTTGTTATTGATTATCAAGAACTTAACTTTAAAAAATATTTTAAATCTTAATCTTTATTATCATGAAAAACGTACTTATTTCCAGACCCCTGCTTTTTATCTTTGCCCTTTTCTTGATTCTGAGTTGTTCTAAAAGTAATGACATTACGCCCGCTTCTCTGACGGGTAAATGGAAACAGAATGGTGTTACGGGAAAAATAGTGGCGATGAATAATGGTAAAACTGCAAGCCAAGATATTAATTCGCCAGCAGACAATACTATCATTGAATTCAGTGCTGATGGTAATGCAGTGTACGAGGGAATTCCTGTAAAATATACAATAACTGGTTCAATACTCAAATTTTCGGATAGTAGTGGATCATTTGAATATACAATTGCAAAGAAAGGAACTAATGATTTAACGTTATCCTTAACCAAGGATCAATTTTATAAATTATTAAATCTTTTTTATGACCCAAAAGATTCTTATGTAATTGATTTAAACAGTATTAAAGATTTTATTACAACATTTGAATATAACGTAAATTATGTAAAACAATAGTCAAGCAAATTGACAATTTTGGTTGAACTATTCAAAAAAGGCTTTCAGGAAATTTCTGGAAGCCTTTTTTTGTTAAATATTAAATTTTGACCATTTTTCTGACTTTATGAATACATACTATTTCATTAATAACTAACTAAATATCAGATATTTAACTTCACAAAATACATTTCATATCCCATAAAAATCAAGGTTACAAAACCAAAAAGCAACCAAGCCAAGCCTGCCTATTTTTGATAGATAAACTTGGCTTGGAGGTTTGCAAAACCTCAGCAGTCAGCGTTCGGATTGCAAATCCGAAAGAGCAGAGGTTTTTATTTGTAAGTTTAGGGAGCATCGTTTCTAAAACACATTTCGTCCAAAGTCTTTGATAAGCAGTTTATTAACCATAATTTTGTGACATTTCGGAACAATTAATAATCTTCACTATTTAAAACCCACGCTTGTGAAACAATTACTACTAATTATCGTGTTGTTTTTTGGATTTTTTTCTACTTCGACCGCCCAAAAAAGTTTACCTACTTCACCTCATAGAGTATCATCTGCCCGTAAATCGAGTCTAACTTGTCCATTAACGATTGCTATTCAAGACAATACGCCTTCGGCTGTTTGTTCTGAATTGTTAAAAACCTTAGTTGCAGTTTCAGACCCATGTACTGATACCACGGCGGTGTCTTATAGTTGGAGTTCATCAGTTGGCGGTGTTTTTTCAACTTCTCGGACAACAACTTTCAATTTACCAGAGTTTTTAATAGCGACCCCTGTAACTTTTACAATTACGGCTGTTGAAGGAACTGAGACAGTAACGGCTAATTATACCATTACAGTTAAGCCTCGTCCATCGAGACCGAGTTTATCGCCTTTCGGGACAATTCTTATTTGTGATAATAATCCTGTTACGCTAACGTCGTCGGCTTGTACTGGTGGTAGTACCACAATATGGTCAAATGGTGCTTCGGCAGTTTCGTCCATTAGTGTACCCGCCATCGGAGGAACATATTTCAAAGTAGCCTGTGCAAAAAATGGTTGTGTCAGTGACTCAACGGCAGCGGCTGCACTCACAACAGGAACAGTAACAGCTTCTCCAACTGTTACTAATAGAACAATTTGTGAAGGAACAACTATCACAACTGGAAATGGTTTGCAGGCTCAATTGGTTAATTGTAATGCCCCCGCTGCTGGTACATATACCTACACAGGACCTACCGTTGGCTATGACCAAGGTTATAGAAATACTGGCGGTATTGACCCAAAAGTAACCGTGCCAAGCGTAACGGGTAATATTTCAAACATAAAAGTATCGATAACTTGGCGGAAACAAAAAGGTGGATTTCAGAATGATTGTGGAACGGGAGATACCCAATCTTGGCCCTATCATAACGAAACGCAATTTAGAGTACAATCGCCCAGTGGGAAAATCATAACGTTGGTTAATACAGGTAGTTATGGTGGTGCAGACAATCCGACGGTAACCACTGTGTTTGAGGATGGAGCAACGCCAATAAATTTTTATAGTCCTCCTGTTTCAGGTACGTTTGCCCCTGCACAACCACTATCTGGTTTTATTGGTGAAAATCCAACAGGGACATGGACATTACTTCCTTACGATGCCGTTTGGAAAGACCCTCTTTGTGTGAGTGGTTTTTCGGTTACATTCACGGCAGATGCACAAGTAGGTACGCTTACTTGGTGGGATGCTCCGACGGGTGGCAATCAAGTTGGGACTGGTTCAGAATTTATACCAACCAATACAACCCCAGGTACATACACCTACTACGCACAAGCACAATGTGTGAAAGGCTGTCCAAGCGTAAGAACTCCCACGACTTTGACGATAAATCCTACTCCACAAGCTCCTGTGATTACGGTGAGCGTTCCAGAAGTAAGTGGAGTAAGGAATGTATGCGGGGGAGAATCTATCACATTAACAGCTACGGGTTGTAATAATGGGGGGACTGTGAGATGGAATAGTAGTTACAACGGAACGAATTTCGCATCAGGTTCGCCTTATACATTTGTTCCTTCGTTTAGTAATTTTTCAAATATCTCTCAGACTTTTACTGCCGCTTGCGAAGGTGCAAACCTTTGTAGAAGTGTAAATAGTAATTCTCTGACAGTTGTTGTAAAACAAAAACCTGCACAACCAACTATTTCAGGACCAGGTTCTACGGTTTGTATTAATTCAAATGTGACTCTAACAGCTTCCGCTTGCTCAGGAGGTACTTTGGGTTGGACAGGTAATCGTTCTGGAAGTTCAATAAACTTCGTTTTGACAAGTGCGGTCAATATCAAAGTAGCCTGTACTGTAAATGGTTGTACAAGTGATAGTAGTAATGTATATTCGATAACGACCTTACCAAGACCTAATCCTTTAACTGTTAATTCGTCGCAAGTACAAGGACTTTGTTATGGGTCGAGTGTTACATTAACTGCCAGTGCCTGTTCGGGAACGGTAAAATGGACAGGGAATTTGACAGGCTCTCCAATTACTGTAACGCCCTTGACATCAAGAAGTTATAAAGCATCTTGTTTAGGGACAAATGGTTGCCCGAGTGATAGCAGTACGGCATTGACGATTGTAGTTTTACCAAAAACAAAACCTACGATTACAGGTTCAACTTTCATCTGTGGAACGGGTGCGGGTATTCCTATAACGCTTACCGCAACGGGTTGTTCGGGAGTTGGTGAGACTGTCATGTGGCGAAATGAAGATACTGGCACAACGTTTACCGAGACCCTTTCTCAGACTAAAACTTTCAGAGCCGTTTGTATAAGAGGTGGCTTTTGTGTGAGTGATAGTAGCGATATTTTTACGGTTCAGTATAGAAATAAACCTTCTCAACCAACGATTACGCCACCTGCAAGTACAACTATTTGTCAAGGTGCAAGTGTGAGTTTGACCGCAAGTGCTTGTGTAGGTGGGACTTTGGGTTGGACTGGGGGGGTGAGTGGACAAACGGTTAGTGTTTCTCCAAATGCTACAAAAAGTTATAAAGTTGCTTGTTTAGTAAATGGGTGTTTGAGTGATAGCTCATTGGCGGTAACAATAAATGTAAATCCAAAACCTGTACAACCTACGATTAATCAAACAACTCCTACTATTTGTTCAGGGCAAAGTACAACGTTATCTGTAACACCAGTAAATGGGGCTACTTATGCTTGGACTGGTGGATTGACAGGAACGAGTATTTTTGTATCTCCGATAGCTACCAAAACCTATAAAGTTTCATCAATAATTAATGGCTGTGTTAGCGATAGTGCAAGTGTGGTTATAAACATTAATGCTCTACCAAATGCTCCAAGTATTACATTAGGAGGAGATGCTTGTACGAACACTTTACCTGCTAAAATTTGGGATAATTTAATTTCTACACCCTCTGGATGTTCTGTAAAATCTGTTTTAGCTACTACTGACGGTGGTATCTTCACTGTTATTCAAGAACAATCAGTTGTCAAAATTGCTAAATTGAATTCATTAGGAACAATTCTATGGAGTAGAAATTTGAATACATCTCCATTATCAGGAATACCATATATTAATTCAGCGGTTCAAACGAGTGATGGAGGATATTTATTAGGAGGGAGTATAATTTCGCTTTTACTTTATGGAGATGCTAATTTTTTATCCAAAACTAATTTATCAGGAGCTTCAACTCCTGATTTTTGGATTCTAAAAATAGATGCTAATGGAGTAACACAATGGTCTAAGAATTTTGGAGGGAATAATGAAGATATAATTCATAGTATAGAAAAATCAAGTGATGGGGGCTATTTATTAGGAGGAACTACTAATTCCTCTTTAAGCTATGATGTAAGTGAGAGTGGTAGTAATAAGGATTTTTGGACTGTAAAAATAGATGCTTCTGGAAATAAATTGTGGGATAAACGATTGAGGCCTACTGGATATGTAGGAAATGTATCTGATTTGGCATCCATTAAAGAAACATCTGATGGAGGAATAATTCTTGGGAGTTATGGACCAAATCCCCAAAATAATAATGCTTATGATAATTTTTTAGTTTTAAAAACTAATTCTTCAAGAGTAAAAGAATGGGAAGGATTTTATAATACATCTGTTATTTCGGGAAGTAAATTAACATCAATAGCAAAAACTTCGGATGGTGGATATTTATTGGGAGGTACAACATTTATCCCTAATAACTCGTTCACAAAATCACAAATAATCAAGATAAATTCTTCGGGAATAAAGCAATGGGATAAAATTTTTATAGGGGCTGGGGGTGCTGAAATAAATACAGAGGTAATATCCATTTCATCCGAAAATAATTTTTTGCTTGGAATCACATCAAACTCAAACTTAGGGACTGACAAATCAGAAAACTCAAGAGGCAGTTATGATATGTGGGTTATTAAAATAAAACAAGATGGTTCAAAAATTTGGGATAAAACATTAGGGGGTAACCAACAAGATTTTTTAAATAAACTTGCCGTTGATACTAACGGAGGAATTGTTTTGGGTGGATTTTCTGCATCACCAACATCTGGTGAAAAAACTATCAATGGCCCAGGTGCTTGGTTCGTTAAAATAGCTTCAAATTGCCCTAATCAAACATCTGCAAGTATCAACAGAGGAGATAGCTTAACCCTAAAAGCCAACCCATGTGCAGGAATAATTAATTGGTCAAATGGAATGGTAGGAACTAGTATTGTTATAAAACCAGTTTTCAATACTATTTACACTGCCACTTGTTCAATAACCTGTACAAGTCCAGTAAGTTCTCCATTTAGTGTTACGGTTACGGGAGGGATTTGTGAAACTGTTAAATCTGGTTCTTGGAATGACCCAACTGTTTGGGCTTGCGGTATAGTCCCTACCACCAATGAAAATGTCATTATCAACACAGGGCATACTATAACAAATACTGGTGGTATAATTCGTGCTAAATCCTTGAATTATAGAGGTGGTAACTTACAAATATCAGCGATTACCAATTTGATTCTTGGAAATTAAAACCGTAAAGATTATTTTCAAAAAACTCCATAATGAAAAAAGCAACCCTACTGTTATTAGCACTAATTTGTAGCTTTTACCAAACAAAAGCTCAAACGAAAGCAAATTCAAAAACTAAAAGCTCAAAAACAAATCAAATGAAATTGGTTTGGAGCGATGAGTTCAACTACAAAGGTTTGCCAGATTCCACAAAATGGGGTTATGACGTTGGCACGGGTGACTGGGGTTGGGGCAATAACGAAGCTCAATATTATACCAAAGCAGATATAAATAATGTCCTTGTTGGCAATGGTGTTTTGTCGGTGATTGCACGTAAAGAAAAACGAGCAGACAAAGAATATACCTCCGCCCGAATGGTCACGAGAGGTAAAGCTGACTGGAGTTTCGGTCGGGTAGAAATTAAAGCAAAATTACCCAAAGGACGTGGTACTTGGCCCGCAGGTTGGATGTTGGGTTCAAACATAAAAACTGCGGGTTGGCCTCTCTGTGGTGAAATTGATATTATGGAACACGTGGGTTATGACCCTGATACCATTGTGGCGAGTATCCACACAATGGCGTATAATCATACCAAAGGAACGCAAAAAACGAAGCGAATTTTCATCAAAAATCCCTACACAGAATTTCATGTTTATGCCTGCGAATGGAATGCGGAAAGAATGGTATTTTTCTTGGACGGAAAGCCTTATTTGACCATCCCGAATGAACACAAAACCGACAAAGAATGGCCCTTTGATAAACCTCAGTATTTATTGCTCAACCTTGCTGTTGGGGGCAATTGGGGTGGTACAAAAGGCATCGACGAAAGTATTTTTCCCGTAAAATTAGAAGTAGATTACGTGCGGGTATATCAGTAAGGGAGGTTTTTTTAGGCAGTATTTTAAAGTATAAATATTTGACTATTAGACACTTAAATCATTTTACATAATCTTGCTAATTGAATCAGTGCAGTAGTATCTATAACTCCCATTCTGTCTATCATATTTTTGCGATGAGTGTTCACGGTAGTTGGGGAAAGAAATAATTTTTCGGCAATTTCTTTGGAATCCAAGCCTTTTTCAATCCATTTCAGAATTTCAATTTCTCGTTCAGAGAGAATATCATGGTCAAAATATTTACCCATTTGTGAGTGATAATATTTCACTTGCTGTGGTTTTGTACCATACGTGTAGCGAATCCACCAGAAGTTATCCTTCAAATAAGGAGCAACATCTTGGCACAAAGAAAGCGTACGTACTGGATTATTTTCTTCATCAATTTCAAGTGGGACAGTTTGAATAAAAAGCCTCAGAATTCTTCCAAATTTATTCTTTATTTTCAGTCCGTTATAGATAATCGAGACGTCTTTTTTTTCTTCTTTTGGGATAGATTTCATGATTTTTGTATGAATTCTCACCGCCTGAATTGGATAAGTAATATGCTCCCAAGCTATCAATTTAATGTAATAGAGCATTCCCAAAATACTATCGTGGGTTTCGTCGTAACCAAACATCTCCTTTACGTTTGGGCTAATATATTCTGATTTTTGGGTTTTGTTTTGAAAAACAGATACAACAATCTGACTGGACTTTGAGAGCAATCCGATAGGACTATTTTCGATAGTGGACTTGTCGAATGATTCACTCAAATCTTGATTTTTTGAGTGTTCTGCCCATAGCCTTTTACATTCTGAAATAGCAAAATCATAGTTTATATTTTCTGACATGATGTATATTTTGGTGGTTCAAATCTGACACAAAGATAATTAATGTCCATAAAGTTTAGCCCAATACCCTCCATTTTGATACTTACTTTAAGTATTTTACTGTTAAATCACTCAATTTGAAGCCTATTAATTTGCAATAAGATGAGTCTGGCACTAATTTTATTATAGAACTTACTTATCAAGTTTTAAATAGCTTCAATACCAGAAGTATTGCTAACACACTAAAATTTAATACAATTCCCGCCCTTAGTACCGTCGTATCACTCATTTTCATCTTGCTATTCAGAAAATATTATTTTTTCAATGGAGTAAATCCGTTGAGAAGTTTTTACGCACATTCTGTAATCAAAAAATAATAAATAGTAACGATGAAATTTGACACACATATTTCTATCAATCGCACTTTTCTGCTCACTTTTTTAGTCGTAGCAATCTCATTTGCTGGATTTGGGCAATGTACCGTTTTGTCTTTGAAGAATACAAACGTTAATGGTGCAGGCATTACGGGTAACTGGACTGTTCCTGCAGGAGGACCTTATACTGTTAAAATAACGGTTCAAGGAGCATCTGGTGGAAATTTTTTGGGTGCTACAACCACAAATGGTGGGAAAGGTGCTAAAATGGTAAGTGAATTCACGGTTACATCAGGACAAGTTCTTGAATGTAATGCGGGTGCTAAAGGGGGAAGTGGCGTTGCCCTATCTGGTGGAGGCGGAGGCGGAGGTTCAGGCGTTAGAATTCAGGGAACAACCACGCCACTAATTTTAGCAGGTGGTGGCGGAGGGGCAACCCGAACTGCAGACGGACAAGATGCTTTTGCTGTTTCAAGCACTGGAAGCGGAGGAACAGTTGGCTTTAATGCTGATTTAACGACAGGCTCTGGCGGGGGTGGGCTTAATACAGACGGTACAGCACCTGATGCTATGTTACCCGATGGAACGATACTGAATTTTGGAGGTTCTAAAGGTTTTAATGCTTCTCGCAGTTCTGAAGTAGCTCTTAGAGGTGGTTTTGGAGGAGGTGGTTATGGTGGTGGCGGCGGAGGTGGTTTTAAATCTAATAATGAAACTCGTGATGCTTGTGGCGGTGGTGGCGGTGGTCAGACGGGGGGAAATGGTGGTTCAAACTATTCTGGTAGTTTATTAGGTAAAGGTGCTTATTCAATCAACACAGGTACAAATCAAGTCAATACTGCTGGGGTAAATAGTGCGGGCGGAGAAGTGACAATTGAAATCACTACTTTGTCTAACGCTCCTCGTCTATACGTAAACGCCTCTGCCACGGGTGCAAACACAGGCTTAACTTGGGCGGATGCTTTCACAGATTTGCAGTCTGCCTTGAATTATCCCTGCAAGGTTTCATTAACCGAAATTTGGGTCGCAAAAGGGACTTATTATCCTGCTGTTTCAGACCAAAATAAATCTTTTGTAATGACTGCTGGTGTGAAAATTTTGGGTGGTTTTGTAGGTACAGAAAACGTTGAAACAATACGAAATCCGCAACTAAACAAAACTATTTTAAGTGGAGATTTGGGCGTGAAATTTCCGAGGACTTCTTATAATACTGACAATTCATACCATGTTGTTACGAGCAATGGCTTGGATGCCACAGCAGTTTTAGATGGTTTTACGATTCAAAGTGGTGGATCAACGACTGCATCAGGTAATGGCGGCGGGATGTACAATGTCAATTCATCTCCAAGCCTTTCTCAGTTAGTTTTTTTTGGGAATTTAGCTCAGTACGGTGGTGGAATGTATAACAGTAACTCTTCACCAAAAATCACTAATACGGTTTTTCATGGTAACATAGGTAATATAGGTGGGGGCGTTTACAATGTGCTGGGGTCAAATGCAATATTTCAAAACGTTGTCTTTTATGCTAATGCGGGTAATGACGGACTTTATGGTTCTGGTGGTGGTATGGGTAACGACGGGTCGTCTCCCACAATAACCAATTGTACTTTCTTTAAAAATACCATTTCGGTATTCAGAAATGGAAGTTCGATGTTTAATAGAAATGCTTCTTCCCCAATCATCAAAAATACTATCATGTGGGGGAACGACGATAATACAGTAGTCTCCATTTCTAATGCTACAAGTGCCTCCGCTCCAGTGATAACGTTCTCAGATATTGAGCAGACAACGGTTTATTCAGGTACTGGGAATTTGGCAAGTGACCCCAAATTTAAAAGACCAAACGACCCCGACGGTGCGGATAATATTTGGCTCACGGCGGATGACGGTTTAATACCTGATATCGAAAGTCCCGTGGTCAATCAAGGTACATCGGTTACATTTTCCAAAGATATTTTGGGAACATTGCACGAGTCTTCTCCAGAAATGGGAGCGTATGAATACAGCTATTGTGGCAATAGCTATCCCAATCATATTGTTTACGTAAATGCAAGTGCTACGGGTATAGGTAATGGTACTTCGTGGACAAATGCCTTCAAGAATCTTCAAGAAGCACTTTATTTGGCTCGTAATTGTAGTGGTTCGGGAATTACCCAAATTTGGGTGGCAAAAGGAACTTATAAACCTACAGTTGGGATAAATAGAGACATTTATTTTGGTTTGATGAATAACATTGCCATTTACGGTGGTTTCTTCGGAAATGAAACTAATCTCAGCAACCGCAATTGGGAAAATAATCCGACTATTTTGAGTGGAAATATTGGTGGAAATGGCGACGAATTTGCTAATCCTGATAATTCAATTCATGTTGTTTTAGCACGAAATCTAAACAATACAGCTATTTTAGACGGCTTCACTATTCAGAATGGATCAGCGAGTAACAGTGCTTCTGGAGGTGGTATTTACACAGAAAGTACCGATGCTCAGTTTACTAATCTAATTATTACACAAAATATAGGTGCTTATGGAGGAGGCGTAGGGGTTTCGGGCGGTTCTCCTATTTTTACCAATGTTACTTTTTCTAATAACTACTCGTACGACGGTGGTGGTGGTTTGTACAATTATGGTGGTAGTCCAAAGTTGAAAAAAGTAGTATTTTCAAAGAACCGTGCTGAGTCTTATGGTGGTGGAATGTATAATTATGCCGGTAATAATGACTCTCCAGTTTTAGAACAAGCAGTTTTTGTTGAAAATGAGACTCCAGGGTCTGGGGGAGGCTTGTATTATGAACAAAGCAATGTTTTGAAGTTGACAAACGTAATTTTCTGGAAAAATAAAGCAGATTATGGAGGTGCAATATATGGATACAGAAACAACGGTGTTGTCGCACCGAATGCCATACTAAACAGTGTAACGATTTACCAAAACGAGGCTGTGACCAGTGCGGGCGGCATTGGAAGTATCTATTATACCAGTCCATCCTTGAGTAACACAATAGTTTGGGATAATACCAACGGAAATATCGTTAATACAACTTATAATGCTCCTAATAATGTTGCCAACAGCGTTGCAACTGCTGAATATTCTGATATTCAGGATGGTAACCCTTTGACTATTTATCCAGGAATAGCTAATCGGAACGTGAGTCCACAATTCGTCAATCCATCAAATCCTGTTGGACCTGACGGAAAATGGTTCACAGCAGACGATGGACTGATGCTTTCGCCGTGTTCTTCACTTTTAAATACTGGGAATAATAGTGTGAATCCTACGATAACGACCGATATGGCAGGAAATCCACGGATTTACAATTCAAGAATTGATATTGGAGCGTATGAAACACAAGCCTTGCCCGTTATTGCACCCACAGGTACAGCAAATGCTTTAATTTGTACAGGTACAAGTGCCTCTTTATCAGCAACTTGTCAGACTGGTACGCCTAATTGGTACGATGCTGCGGAAGAGGTTTTACAAGCAAGTGGTTCAACATTTATCACCCCAAATTTAACGACCAATACCACCTACAAAGTTCGTTGTGAAACCAGTGCAACTTGTAGTGGTTTTTTTGTAAATGTTTCGGTAAGAATGAAACCTCCTGTGCCTTCGCCAACTGGCATAGCAAATTCATACACAGTTTATAAAGGTTCGGTACTTTCATTAAATGCCGTTTGTAGTGTAGGAGATACCATCGTGTGGTTTGGTGACCAAGACGATTTACTCAGAAGAATTTACACAGGAACACCGTTTGTAACGCCAGTACTGAACTCAAATAACACCTACAAAGTTGCCTGCGAAAGACCAAACTGTGGTAGAAGTGAATTGGTGTACGTATATATAGCTGTAAATGACCCAACCCCTATACCACCAACTGCACAAACCAATACCGTAATTCCTTGGGGAAATAGCACGAACTTAACCGCAAACGGATGCACTGGCAATACAGGAGTTTATACCTTGAAGTGGTACAATGCCATAGATAACTCAGGTGTAACTATGCCTGTTTCGCCGAAAACGGTTAGTAATTATTATGCAAAATGCCAACTTGTTATTGATAACAAAACGTATTTAAGTAACAAATCAAAGAATGTAGAAATCTCTTTTAACAATGTGATTATCAGTATCGTATCTGGAAATTGGGAAAATGCAAGCACTTGGAATTTGAACAGAGTCCCCACCAGAACAGATAATGTAATGATAGACAAAAATCATATTATTTTACTGAATAACACGACCGAAATTAAGAATGTAATCTTTAACGGTACGGGGCAATTGAAGTATAATAGTGCAGGAGTAAGTTTGAAAAATGGGAGTTTATAATTGTCGATAATCACAGTCATTAAACTTGACCGATTACTAATTGATGGGTTCAGAGTTTATTCATGAAAAGATTTTGCTTTTATTTTTGTAGTAAGTAACAGTAAAACAATAACTTATAATTTTTATGCGACTATTTTACCGCCATTTTTATCTACTTTTTCATTAAATAGCGATGCTATTCGCTTCAAAAGTAGATAAAACTGGCACTAAAATAGCCACCCTAAAATTTTATAAGTTATTATTTCACTGTTACTAAACAAAAACTAAGGCTATGAAATCAAATAAATTCAATGCAAAACTCGTGTTGGTTACTTTTTTTTCAATACTCCAAATTGGGTGTAGCAAAAATGAAAACGACATTAATAGTGCTAAAAGAGGCTCTCTGGTATATTCATATAACGACAAAGTTCATGTTGTAAACTTGGCGACGGGGAAAGATTTTATATTCGGAGCAGTACCTTATAATGAAGGGGGAGTGTCGGTATCTACCGATGGAACAATAGCACAATTACAGCAAAGAGATTTGAATCCAGAGGGAGCTTTAGTAAGGATTACCAAATTAGACGGGACATTAATCAAAGAGTTTACCATTGCCCAAGAGTATTCATTTGTAACCTCTGGCGTAAGGATTTCGCCAGATGCCAGTAAAGTTGCATTTAGTTTAAGTGTTCAACTTGATGGAGGGAAAAGAACTATCAGAACCTATTCTGTTGACATCAAAACAACTAAGTATATTTATTGGGATTATACAAACTGGGCTGGTTGGACAGCCGACAATCGCCTTTTAGTGGTAGATTCAGGGGCAAATCAAATTTATAAAAGTAATGCCGCAGTAGATTTCATTAATCCAATAGGTCCTAATAACTTGGTTGGCGTAGAAGCAGTAGAGGCTACTCCAGACGGTTCTACAATATTATTTTCTAATAAATCAGGCGTACGTAGGTCTTTTGCCATGAATGCAACCACGGGGAAAATTACCCAATTATTAAGTGATGGTACTGGGCAATTTTATCCATTAGCCGCCAATGGGTCATTATTTTATGTTCAAGAATGTTGTGCTGGGTCATTTACACTGCCAGCTATCCATCAAATACCATTGACCCCCGATAAAATAATATCAAGTCCTATCGCAAAATATAATCTCCAAAATTCAGCAGGAGAGAGGCTCAGACCAAGCGGGCGTTATGGTTATACACCAAGTACTTTGTAAAACTGCTGATAAATAACCCTAAAAATAAAGTAATTATAAACAGGCTCTTTAGCCCATTAGTTTACATAAATCTTTAGGGGCATTCCCAAATAAAAAACCACAAATAGCCTATTGCTATTTGTGGTTTTTGGTAAAGAAGCTATACAAGTAAAGCTATGATTAATCTCTTTTTGCTTTCTTTTCTCTTTTTTCCTCTTTTTTTTCTTTCGCAGTTTTAAGAGGTTCTTTCTTTACACTTTTTTGGGCATTCTGTCCTTTTGCCATGATATTTCAGTTTTTAATTATTGACTGGGTAAATTTAAAAACTATTTTTAATAACCTATAGATTTCGGGCAAAAAACTGTCGAAGAGAATACCGATTTCAATCAAAATATTCCTAAAAAATATTTTTAAAATTATAATTATCGGAAAACTGGAAATATTTTACACAAAAAATTACTCATAGAATACAAAGCCTTTCTCAAAATCGTTAATATAAATTGAAGCACTAATCTTAAAATTCAATCAATTTTTTACTTTTCGGTGCGGCGTTCCGCAATAAAAAACAGAATGAAAAGATTAGCAGTAATGGTGGCTGTGGTACTGATTTCGATGAGTGCATTTGCCCAAACCAAAAACATCGTAGAAACGGTGAGTTCCTCTAAAGACCATTCTACTTTATTGGCAGCAGTAAAAGCAGCAGATTTGGTAGAAACGCTACAAGGTGCAGGTCCATTTACTTTATTCGCTCCAACTAATGCAGCATTTGATAAATTGCCCGCAGGAGCGTTAGAGAGTTTGGTAAAGCCCGAAAACAAAGAAATATTAGGGGGAATCTTGACGTATCATGCGGTAGCTGGCAAATTAAGTGCGGCTGATATTTTGGCAAAAATCAAAGCAGGCAACGGAATGGCATCTTTAACCACTTTATCTGGCGGAATTTT
>JAAFJL010000125.1 GCA_013298865.1 Cytophagales bacterium
AGTTATTCAAAGTAGCCCCCTCGCCCTGACGGTCTCCGATTTGCTGCTGAATGATAAGTGATTGTTGTAAATAACCCAAAGCCGTTTCATAATCGCCTTTGGCATCATAGATTTGGCTGAGGTTATTCAAAGTAGCCCCCTCGCCCTTACGGTCTCCGATTTGCTGCCTAATGATAAGCGATTGTTGTAAATAACCCAAAGCTGTATCATAATCGCCTTTGGTAACATAGATTTGGCTGAGGTTATTCAAAGTAGCCCCCTCGCCCTTACGGTCTCCGATTTGGTGTCTAATGATAAGCGATTGTTGTAAATAACCCAAAGCTGTATCATAATCGCCTTTGACAGAATAAATTTGGCTGAGGTTATTCAAAGTAGCCCCCTCGCCCTTACGGTCTCCGATTTGCTGCATAATGATAAGCGATTGTTGTAAATAACCCAAAGCTGTATCATAATCGCCTTTAGCATGAGCGGTAGTTGCTAAGTTATTCAAAGTAGCCCCCTCGCCTTCACGGTCTCCGATTTGCTGCATTATCGCTAATGACTGTTCCAAATAATTCAAGGCAGCATCATAATTTCCAACTGAAATTAACATCATGCCATTATAATTCAGAGCATCTGCATTGGTTTTGTCTTCAATATTCTTTTCTAAGACAGCATTATTTAATTCAAAAGCTCTCTGGTATAAACCTATCAATTGGTAATGGTTTTGGAGTCCAAAGGAAATCTCAGCAAATTCCTTCCAAGCCTCCGCAATTTCATAGTAATCTTTAGCAAGTTCATCATCTCCCCAAGTAGGTTGGTTTTCAAAATATTCTCCCGTTAAAAACGCCCATTGTTTTAGGTTTTCATGAGAAACAATTTTCTTAACCAGCCACTCACGAGTAAGTCGGTGTACTTCCAAAGTTTGGTTGTCATTATCATAAAAACATAGCCCTAAAAGACCTCCTGTTTCTAATTGGGCAGTTTTTAGCTCCGCTTTTTCAATCACATATTCCAGTGCTGCAATTGGTGTTCTGCTAATAAACACGGCACAAATTTGTAGTAATTGTTGTTCTTCGGGGTTTAGTCGCTGGTATAATTTTTCAAGTAATAAATCTCCCCATATTTGGTCTTCTACTCCTCCTATTTGGGTAATCAGGTTTGTCCAAGTGAGGGTTTTATCTTTTTTCAAAAGGGTTTCCAAAAACTCGTAGGCACGTGGGTGTCCGTCTAAGCGTTTTAGTATATCCTGCCTTTCGCTCATCGGTATTTTTCTTAGAGTTTCAGAAAAATTAGTCAGGCGGTACTGTTCGGCATAAGTCATTTTATCCAAAGCCAAATGGGTCAAATGCTCGGCTAAATCAACAACTTTATAACGGGTCGTAAACAATAAATGGCAGTTTGGGGGCGTATTTTGGCATAAATAAGTCATAAATTCCGCCAAAGAAGCACTGCCAATCGCTTGTTGTTGTTCTCCTGCTTCGCTCAATTGTACGTCTTCAAAATTATCAAATAGTAAAATTATCTTATGGTTTTTTAGGTAATTGTCAATCAAGACCTGCAATTTTTCTTGCGGGTTTGCATCAGTTTCAAGGTATTCTTTTATTTCACTTACCGTATTTTCATTCGCTTTTTTATCTTTACTTAAACGAGTAAAGATTTTATCCAAAATAAATTTCTCAGCAATCTGGTTTCCATTTCTAAAAATGATGACTTCATGGTTATGGTTTTCAAAATTATGGGCAAAAGCCTCTGCTAAAGTAGTCTTTCCCATCCCTCCCAAACCATACAAACAAACGTGTTCTCCTTTGGCAAAACTTCGGCGGAGAGCATTCAGATAACGTTTTCGCCCAATAAATCCAGAACCAATCAACCGAGTATTTTTACTTTTCAAAAACTCACTCCGAGGATAAAAATCATCTGGCAATAGATAGTTTGTTTCAAGATTTACCAATGATTCTGTGTATTGATTTTGGTAAACCACGGGGGTAAACCATTCTGCAAGGTGTTTTTGCTCAGGCAAAAGTTTGCGTTGTTCCAAAAGAAATTTCCACATCTGCTCTCGTGCGTGTGCCACTGCATGAGTAAGCGTATGACCTTTCAGAATGGCATCATACAAGGCGGTAGTGAAGATTTTTGCCCCAATATCCGTAACCGAAAAACGCATGGCGATAATGGCAGGTAGTCCAAATGCCGCCAACTGTTCCACAACGCCATTGTCCGCAATGGCAGTTTCACAAGCACTCAAAATCAATAACTTCACACACTGGTGTTCTCGCATGGCTTCACCAAGTGCTGCACCCATTACCTCACAATGATTTCCCTCTTCGTCTTCAAGGTGCAAAACACCCTGTTTCACGTCCTTTTGGTAAGAACCATGTCCGCTAATATGCAAAATATCGTGCTGATGTTTGCTTAGGGCTTCACTAATTTCATGCAAAGAAGCCGTGTCCAAAAACTCAATCACAAGGTTTGGTTTTCCTCCATTAGCTTCAAACTTTCCAATGGCATCAATCAATCGCTTTTGTTCGTCTTCAATTTCAAGCATTTTGTTTCGCTCGTCCATATTTTCTGGAAGTGCAGTAACAAAAAGCATTTTCAAAGGACGTGTCGAGGCAATTTTCCCCTGCATATCAAAACTGGCTAAATCCTTTTCTAAAGTTCTCACCAAACCAAAATGAACTACCGCAAGGCTTTTTCTTTCTTGGGCTAATTTTATAGGAAAAAATTTAGGAATAACCATTTCAAAAGGCAGGTTCATCACAGCAGAATCCGTGACAGAAATCGCCAAAAGCAATTCTTCGATTTTGCGTTTTTCCAATAATTCCACAAAGTCTTGACAAACGGTTAGAATATCTCCCTTGAAAAAAGTATCAAAAAGAATTTGAGAAAGTTGTTCTTCTTCCCATTGCAAAGTCTCTGGAATGGGTAAGTCTGCTTTACGAAAATTTGCCTCACTATTTCTTCTAATATTCTGAAATTCAGTTACTTGGCTAAATAATTCAGCAGAAATGTTTAATGAAATTTGCTCCTTTAATAACGGCAAACCGATAGAAGACAAATTCGTTGCTTGGGTATTGTGCCGAGATTTAAGGGTTAATTGTGCCGTGTAATCAGAACCTTCTGTATGTTCGATACGGAAAAAGAGAATACTGTGTTTGAAGTCTTGGGCAACATTGTAGTAGTTGTCACCAATTTGGACATTTCCACCAGCGTGAATATCGCTATTGTAGAGAATATTACGGTTTTGAGTATTAGGGTTCATTGAGGAATCGAATTAGCACAAGATTATATTTGCTTCACTGATATAGTAAATAAGTGAACTGGTTAGCCAAGTTATACCCACTCACCCCACCCAACCCTACTCATCTCTAAAATCCTTGGTTTCGTATTTGTCGAAAACCAAATCGAAGCGACCCAGCAGGATTTCTTCTAATTTCTTGTGATATTCTGGAAATGATGGCAAATTGTTGTGTCCGCCCCCGTATATGGGTATTAGGCGGGCAGTGAGGGGAACGAGTCCCTGCAAATTCACGGAAGATTTGTAGGGAATAAGCATATCTTTTGAGCCGTGAATAATATAAATCGGACAACGAACGTAGCGAATCCAAATATCAGTTCTGATGCTAAATCTCAGCAACATCGTGATAGGCATGAAGGGCAAAAAGCGATTAGTCAGGTGAGAAAATGAGTAGTATGGAGCATCCAAAATCAACATTTTGGGTTTATTGGCAGAGGCTAATTTACAAGCAAAACCACTTCCCAAAGACCGACCATAGACTACAATATCTTCTTCTTTGTAGCCATATTTTGCCCGCATTCGGTTATAAATATGGTGCAAATCTTTATTGAGGTTATCTTCGGTACGTTTGCCAGTACTTTTGCCAAAACCTCTGTAATCAATCATCAAAACATCATAGCCATAACGGGTAAAATCACTGGCGTATTTAGACCAGCCTTTGATACTGCGGGTATTGCCATGCAAATAAATCAAAAGCCCAACAGGTTTGTCATGATAAAACCGCAAGGCATTAATTTTTACATTTTCTTCTGGTTCAAAGAAAATTTCCTCGAAAGGGTCATCATATTTATACTCAAAATCATCCGAAAGTTTCTCAGGACGAAAAATAAATCGTTCTTGAATGAAATACGCCAAGACACAGAGTAAAACGTACCCAACGCCAATCCAAAGCCAAGTTTCGCCAGAAAGATTCATTATTATTTAGAGTTATACTCAAATTGTTGAGGTTTGAGTTGTTGAATTGTTGTAAATCGCTGCTATACAATGGTTATCGTTTTACATTTTTCGCAAATCAATTCAAATGAGTAATTGATAAAAAATGTAACCTGTTATTTTTAAACGTAGAGATGTAGCTTTTTAGAGGTATTATTTTCTGTTTTCTCTAAGCCTCTAAACCTCTAAGTTTAAGTTCAATTTAGCGAATAAATTTGATACTTCAACTACAAAAACTTGCTAAGTGTTTTCTCAACTGCATCCAAATATCCTCCGCCAAAAAGATTCACGTGAACCATCAATGGATACAGATTATACAAAGGAATTCGCTCGCCAAAACCATTCTGGATTGGAAAAACCTCGTTGTAGGCTTCGTAAAAAGTGGTTTCAAAACCTCCAAACATTGTCGTGAAGGCTAATTCTGCTTCTCTGAGACCATAATAAGTAGAAGGGTCAATCAATGAAACGTGACCTGTGTTTTCTACCATCACATTGCCCGACCATAAATCTCCGTGGAGGAGTGCAGGTTTATCTTGGGGCAATAAATCGGGTAGTTTTTCATATAATTTCTGAAATTTGCCATAAACTTCTTCTGAAAGCCGACGTTCGTAAAGTGCCAATCCAACTTGAACTTTGAGGCGTTTTTCGATAAAAAACTCTATTCCATCTTCAATCCACTCATTGCTTTGTGGTAATGCCCCAATGTAGTTATTGAAATGTAGCCCGAATTGGGTGTTTGAATTGCTGTGTAATCGAGCTAATCTTTGTCCGAAATCCTCCCAATAATTGGCTTGCTTTGGTGCGGGCGTGACAAAATCCATGATGAGGTATTCTTTGTCCAGAATCTTTCCATGATTCAGTACTTCGGGAACATGGATAACGCCAGTTTCTCGGAGTAAATTCAAGCTCTGAGCCTCAGAATCAAACATTCCGTTATGGTCGCCCTGATTCCATTTGATAAAAAAATCACCTTCTTTTACCTTAACTTTTACGGCAAGATTAAAATTTCCCCCATAGAAAAACTGAAAATCAAGGATTTCGGGGTTGTGTCCTAAATTTTCAAAAAGAATACTTTCAATAAACTGATATTGTTCCTGCGACTGAAAAATCATGATAGCTTTTATTTTTTTGCTAAAATAATACATTAGGAATAATATAGCTATTGGCAGTCGGCTTTTGGCAGGGTGAGGTTCTTCATAATCTTAAAAAATACTCTAAAGGCATTTTACGAAATCAATATGTCTCAAAGCCTTGCGTATATTCAACTATTTTATAGTAAAAATTGCATTTTAACCACATTTTAAGTCTATCCTTACCTTACATTCCCAGAAATAGATAACTTTGTATAACAATATTTTTTTTGAGATACTTTTTTGTATTTCAAAAAACTAACTCACTGTTAATTATAGCATTACCCGACCATGAAATTTAAAAAAAATGCTTCTAAAAAAATGAAGGCTTATCTATTGGTAACGTCTTTGTTAATGACAGTCCTTAGTATGCCAACATTGGCAAACTTTTTGAATGTCTATCAGAACCAAGTTCCTGTTGCTGCCAAACCAAAACCAGTTGCAAAACCACCAGCAGGAGCGATTGTAGCAAACCCATTAGTAAAAAAGAAAGCCAAAAAAGTTGCTAAAAAACCTAAAGTAGTTGCTGTAAAAGACTCTACCGCAGTAAATTTAGACCCGACCCAAACAAATTCTCCTTTGTACGAGAATAACAAAAACCAGTAGTAATTGAACAAATTCATTCCTTCTTTTTATAATTATAACCCTAATGAAAAAACTATTTTTTACCCTTCTATTGGGTATTACTGTCTTTGCTCAGAGCATTGCACAAGACGTCAATCAAGCCATTCGCTACATAAAAGTTGCCAATACGCTTCGTGAAGTAAAACAATTCGACCAATCGGAAGAATATCTCCAGAAAGCCCTCAATATTGTCCGTAGCCGAGATGCTTATTGGGAAGCCGCCGTTTATGAAAACTATGGTTTCTTGTTCCGTGACCAAGAAAATAACATGGAGGCATCTCGTAATTTCATGAAAGCATTAGAGATTTACAAGAAGCTCAAAATGTCATTAAGCGAAAAAGCCGTTGCCCAGTTGATGGAAGGTATCAAAGACACCGAAGAACAATATGCAGGTATTGATATTGGTGCTAAAGGTGTGAAACTGAGTATAATAGGTGTTTCGGTTTCTCCGAAAAAAGGACTGACTTACAACCTTAGAAAAGCTCTTTCAATCAACACAGAACCAAGTGCACTATCGACTCAGGCTATTAAAGAAACTGCAAATGCTGTTAGAGATTTGATTGATTCGGCAACTGTTCGTTTGGGAATTCCAGCCGACCGTATGTTTATTGTAATGAGTAGCGGTTTGAAACAAGCTCTTGATAAGCAAACAGGTAAAGAAGCAGAATTGATTGGAGCTATCAAAGATGGTTTAAAGAATCCTGCCCAAAAAATTGACATTATTGGTTACGAAGACGAAGCCCGTTATGCGATGTTTTCAATGGTAATTCCTGAGTTGCAGATGTCGTCTGCCTTGATGGATATTGGTGGCGGAAACATCAAAGGAGGATTCCTGCAAACCAGAAAGCAGTTTGAAGCCGTCAATTTTCCTTATGGTGTGAAGGCTTTTGGTAAAATCGTTACCAAGAAAAATCCAGATGCCAATATAGAAGAATACACAAAAAATGTTGACGAAGAAGTAAAGCGAGTTGGCGAAGAAATTTCAACAGAGTTGAGCCGCAAAGTTGGCATCAAAAACCGTAAACACGTGTTCTTGATTGGTGGAATTGTTTATGTAATGAACGCATTTTTGCATCCAGAGCGTGCCGCAATTATTGGTCGCCCAGTAGAGGTAAATTTAGAAGATGTAAAGAAATTCCGTTTAATGGCAACAACTAATTATGAGGAATTGATTAATCCAGATTTGGCAAAAATTGCAGATCCGTCAGTAAGACAAATTGCTGAAAGTGACGTAAAAACGATTACCACAAAAATCTATAATCAGCAAGATATTGTTGCAGGTGCAGCTTTGTTGGAAACAGTTGTAAAAGAATTTGCTCGTGATGGTGTTCAGAAAAAATTCTATTTTATTAAAGGTGCAGACGTTTCTTGGATTAGTGGTTATGTATTCAAAATGATCTCTGATGAATACAGTGCCAAGAAAGAAAGCGGACAGTAATTGAGTTGATAAGTTTGTAATTATCTGATTTTCAGGATAATAAAAAAAGCCTTTGATTTGCGTCAAAGGCTTTTTTTATTGTTGAACTAACTCTATTTACTCATCATCTGGTAAACCTTTGTACTTTGAACCTTCTAAAATTTGTTGTGCATTGGCATTTTTCATCAAATCTTGAATCTTGAGTTTCGGGTCAGCATCATAATATTTACCCACGATTCGCCAACCTACCCAACGCCCAATTGACCCAGGACAACGTGGACCTATTTCTGGTGTGTTTGGACGTTCGCCAATGTATTTTGCCTTTAAAGGTTCAACTATGGAATACAATGCTTTTCGTTCTATAAAATGAGCCCAAACCAAATCCTGAGAGGCATAAGTTTCGTCTAATTGTACTCCTGAATAACCAATGAAAAGACTGTCTGCTTTCGTGGGCATCATGGTGTGTCCAAATTCGTAGCTTTTCCCATACCAAATCATTTCTGCCAAAAGTGTTTTATTGGCGAGGTCAGTCTCGTTATATTTTCCAGAGAGTAAGAGTAAAATCTGTGGCACAATGTACTGACGTTGGTATTTTTTCAACTGATAAGTATAAACATTTGGACGATATTTTGAACCCTCCCCCATGAAATAATCAAGTCCAATAACTATCAGAGAATCAGATACATACAAATCTTTTCCAGTAAATCCAGTGAAAATAGTAGCGATTTTAGGCTCTTTGAAATTAGGATAATAGTATTTTAAATGTTGGAAGGCTTCTCTGAAATCAGCTTCAATATCTGTAACATTTTTGAAAAACTGTTCAGCATTGGCTTGTTCGTAGAAAGCTCTCAATCCTTCGCTTTGAATGGCTTGATTTAGGTTTTCGGAAAGGGTTTTGAAATCCTTCTTTGTGGTTTGAAAATACTGCTCTGAAATATGTTCGTTTTTATTCAGAAAAGTAAATATTTCCTCGGCATTTTTACAGTTAAATAACTCTTTATCAAGTCGTTGAATAGTAACATCAACTTTTACCTGACTAACATCAACCTCCGATGTGTCAGTATCATCTGCATTATTACAAGCCCCCAAAAGGATAAGTGAAAAGAAGAAAACAGCGATTCGTAAGGAATGTAAGGGAGTCATTGATAATGGTTTTATTGTAAGAAATAATCGAAAGTTACTAAGCTATTAACGCAACAAAGATACATTTTCTGATACCTTGTTACAAAAAATCCTATAAGGAACTGGAATTAAATAACTTATCTATTTTTACCTACTATTTTTGTATCACTCTTCGTTAGGAAAATCCTCATTTAACGCTGCTAAATTGCGGTTTTCCTGCCTTGATTGATACAAAAATAGTTAACTAAAAATTGGATAACTTATTTAATTCCCGTTCCTAAGATTCAAAAACCTCGTGAAGTTTCGTATTGGAGTAGTTTAAACTTTCTGTGAGCTTAGTAACGTGTAAACAATAAGTTGGCATTTTTGCCAAGCCCTTTTAAAGTAATCCTGCCTAACTTTTTCGTTAAATAGCGGTGCTATTTGCCTTAAAAGTTAGTTGTCTTACTTCAAAATGGCTAAGGCAAATTATACCAACTTATTATTTACACGTTACTTAAAGGCAAAATACTCCTGAAAAACTTGTAAATCAATGATGTTTTTCTATATTTTAAGTAAAAAATAAAGAGCATGGCTACAAACGACATATTGATACTGCCTACAACCTTAGAGGAGTTCATGGCTTGGGAACCAGAAGATGGTTTCAAGTACGAATGGAACGACGGGGAACTCATAAAATTTGTAGGAATGAATAAAACACAATTTCACATTTTCGGAATATTAAATCGCTTATTTATTTCAAAAGGTTTTTGGAAAGAGGGGACATTTGTTGCAGAACAGGATGTACAACTATCTGGTATTCAGATGAGAAGACCAGATATTGCTTATTTCACGATTGAGCAAGAGAGCAATATGAAACAAGGCGAAGACGAAATTCCTGAGTTTGCGATTGAAATAATTTCGGGAAATGATAAAGCAAATAAAGTAGAAGAAAAGACGATAGAATATTTCAAAGCGGGTGTCAAGGTATTGTGGTTGATTTATCCAGATAACAAAACTGTTCAAGTTTATACCTCACTAAAACAAGCTCAGATTTGCACAGACGATGATATTTGTTCTGCCAAACCTGTTTTGGAGGATTTTGAGATTAAGGTTAGTGATATTTTTGCGTAAAGCATTTGTGATTTAGTGAATTAAACATAAACCCCACAAGATTTTAGAATCTTGTGGGGTTTATTATTTTGACGTGATTTAATCACCAAATCACAATTAACCTACGCCAAAGCTGCTTTCAAATTCTCATCAATGGCATCCAAGAAATCTTGTGTATTTAGGTAATGTTCGCCCAAAGTAACTTTATTTCCATGCACACAAATGGCTAAATCTTTTGTCATTTTTCCAGACTCAACAGTTTCAACACAAACTCTTTCTAAAGTTTGGCAGAAATCAATCAATGCTTGGTTTCCGTCCAATTTTCCACGGAATTCCAAACCACGTGTCCAAGCGAAGATGGAAGCAATTGGGTTCGTTGAAGTTGGTTTTCCAGCTTGGTGGTCACGGAAGTGACGAGTCACCGTTCCATGAGCAGCTTCTGCTTCCATTACTTTTCCGTCTGGCGTTACCAAAACAGAAGTCATCAAACCTAATGAACCAAAGCCCTGTGCTACTGAATCCGACTGAACGTCACCATCGTAGTTTTTACAAGCCCAGATAAATTTACCGTTCCACTTCATGGCAGATGCCACCATGTCATCAATCAAACGGTGTTCATAAACGATACCTAATTCTTTGAATTTCTCGGCAAATTCAGCATCAAAAATTTCTTGGAAAATATCTTTGAAACGACCATCATATTTTTTCAAAATTGTATTCTTTGTTGAAAGATATACTGGCCATCCTTTCGTGATTCCCATGTTCAAACAAGCACGAGCAAACCCACGAATAGACTCATCTACATTGTACATACCCATAGCAACACCGCCCGATTTGAAGTTGAAAACCTCAAATTCTTGAATAGTTCCGTCTTCGCCTTCAAACTTCATGGTTAGTTTACCAGCACCTTTTACTACGAAATCAGTTGCTTTATATTGATCACCAAAAGCATGACGACCCACGATGATTGGAGCATCCCAGTTAGTTACCAAACGAGGAACATTACTACAAACGATTGGCTCACGGAAAACAGTACCATCTAAAATATTACGAATCGTTCCGTTCGGAGATTTCCACATTTGCTTCAAGTTGAATTCCTTCACACGAGCTTCGTCAGGAGTAATAGTAGCACATTTGATACCTACACCATATTTTTTGATAGCTTCGGCAGCATCAATTGTAACTTGGTCATTGGTTTCGTCACGGTATTCCATGCCCAAGTCATAGTATTTAATATCTACATCTAAGTAAGGAACGATTAATTTATCCTTAATAAATTTCCAGATAATTCGAGTCATTTCGTCGCCATCAAGTTCTACGACGGGATTTGCTACTTTAATTTTTTCCATTTTTGTGAAAACGTTATTTGGTTGTAAGCTACCATATTGTTGGTTAGCATAAATCTCACGCAAATGTACGGAATGAATTGAAATGAAAGATTATTCTTTCACAAAAATCACTGCCTTTGATTTGCCTTCTTGTGTGACATTCAGAAGGTATCTTCCTGATGGATAGTTGGTTACGTCTAAATCTAAGACCATTTTTTGTTTGTCCGAAACCAGATTATATCTTCCTTGCATTACGCCCAAAATATTCAAAAGCGTAGCTTGGGCTGGTTTCTGAGGGGTTTCCGTAAAATATTCTATCCGTAAAATACGATTACTCGGGTTGGGGAATACTTTGATTGATTGGTCTGCGGATTCTTCATTGCCAAGAATCGTAACGGCAATACTATTTGAAATACCCGTACAACCATTTTTACTATCACCTCTCAAAGCATAATTTCCAGATTGTACAGCTAAATATGTTCGCTTGTTCTCTGATTGGATTGGTTGGTTTTCTAAAAGCCATTGAAGATTGCTTACAGCCGTATCAGCCAGTGTTAGTACTGTTCCATTGATTGAAATTGTTGGGCTTGGCAAAGGGAAAACCTTAGCGGTTACGTTCTGCTTCCCAATAGATTTACACTCAGCCGTAGTACTTGCCTCCAAAGTGTAAATTCCAGCTTTTTTTACGGTTAAATCTTTGGTAGTTTGTCCAACAATTTTTTCATTGTTCAAATACCATTGTAATGTCGTGTTTGCATCTGAAATAGTGGCAGAAAGTATCTTTTCTGTACCATCACAAAAGGCTACTTCAGCATTGGGTGTTATACTGACCGTTGGTGGATTTCCGCCTGGAGTTGTGGTGGCAACAATACTTTTCTTTGTTGATAATTTACAAGCTGTTGACGAAATACTCTCTAACAAATACGTACCTTTTGTATTGATTATCAGAGAATTAGCAGTTTTTCCATCAATTCTTTGCCCATTCAAAAACCATTGAAAAGTCGCAGATTTATCCGATGATTCTGCCGAAATTGTTCTGGAATTTCCTTCACAAAAAGTAATATCTGTGCTTGGATTTAGTGTTAAAGTCGGAGCGGTTTCTGTTGCTATTGGTAGCTCCGTCCGTGGACTTGGACAGCCGTAAGATTTCACTTTTAAATCATAAAAATAATAATATCCCGTCTTGATTGGGCTGCCACTAAACAATGCTCCAGTCAATGAAATTACATTTGGAATATTGAATGGATAGCCTTTCAAATCGACTCCTCCTGTGGCTGTACCTGCATTGAGATTACTCCTGAAAAGTGACGCTCCGTCTTCACAAAGTTGAGTAATTTTGTAATTCCCTGCTACAGGAATTGCCAAATTTAGCGGTACTTCTATGCCTAAGTCCTGTAAATCGTCAGCGATTTGTCCGTTAACACGAGTCGTAGTACTTGTATTTCGAGTAGCTTTTACGTTGAAAGTTATTGAAGAAATGACTTTCCCAGAGCTAACTTCACTCACAGAAACCGTAACTTTTCCTGCACTTCCTATATACAATCGGGCACTTTCAATCACTAAAGGAACTTGGGTTGTAATTAATGGTTCTGGACCAAAAAGCTCAAAGTAACTCCCTCCACCAAAAGCATATTTATCTTTCGGAGCAAAACTTCCCGAAAAGTCATTCAAAGCTGCAAAAACTTTTTGTCCAGCAGTAGGTTTTGGTACAGAAAGCCCTGATTTATTACCCGTTGTAAGCAAATTTCCTCCCATTGGGGCATCGTACCACAATACATTGCTAAGGTCTGATTTTAAATTGACAGTCGTAGCGGTTTCTCCGCAAAGCGTTCCTTCTATTTTTGGCAATACAATATCTGCTATTTTACGGGTAAAACTCTTTGCATTATTCAGTGAATCTTGGTCGTTTGGCAGGTTGGTTGTTATTTCAAAACGATATTCCTGATTACTAAGCGTTGGTACATTTCCTTTGGTAAAAAGTTGAACTTCCTCAAAAGGGTCAAGGGTATCTTTCAAGGTTTCAGAAAGTATTCCTACGAGTTCCGTTCCTTTAAAAACCTTTACATTAACAGGAATATTGACTTGGAATTTTGTGCCAAAATTTTTGATTTTCACCGAAGCCTCCTTAATATTTCCACTACAAAAAGTCACGTTTTCGGGTGAAAGTAAAGCCGTTGCACCTACATCTGTAGCTGGCAATACAAAAGAAATCTTGTATTCTTCGGTTTCGCCTTTGGCATAATCACCACAAGGTTTCACATCGCTTGCAGTGGAGGTTTCGGTACAAACAATTCGCATGACTGCACTGTTGCCAACAACTAAACCACTCGGTGATTTTATAGTAGTTTGGAAGGTTTCAGTACCATTAATTACGCCTGAAGTTGCCACTAATTCATTGGCATCGTCAAAGTCTCCGTCTGTGTTCCAGTCGATGAATACTTTTACGATTTTGGGTAAATTTTGTCCACAAGTTCCCAATGAAATTTCTAAAGGAATTTGTTGCCCAGAAGAAATTTCTTGATTCAAATTGGTATTATCGGTACGGCTCGCACAGGTATTGTCTGAGGTTTTGGAAATATTCCCAAAAACAACTTTCTCAATTCGAGCATCAGCATCGTTAGTTGCTTTTGAAGAACAATATGTTTTTCCACCTATTCCACTGATTATCAGGGCATAGTCTTGTCCAGATGTGCCAGATAGAGTTCCCTTAGAAGTAATAGTTAGCGTATAAGTTTTGCCAGGAACAGCGTTTGGAATCAAAATTTGCTCGACGTTATCTCTGATATTATCACCCTGAGTAGCGTTTTTAGAAGGTTGTTCGGGGTCAAGAACCCAAGGAAGGGTAGTTGTTGTACCGTCCGAGATTCTGATGTCTAAATCATTAATTAGTTTAGGAGTTCTGTTATTGAGCGAGTTCGACAAATCAGAAGGAGTAGCCACAGGGTCTGCCCAAGCAATGGTAACCCTAAGCGAACCTTTGCCAGAAGCTACAAGATTTTGTGTAAAAGTTGCTCCAGAAAGAATATTTCTTTCGGTCAAAGAATGGGTTTTATCATTATTCAAAATTACCTGTGCCGCTTTTTCGGTATTAATCAAACCCCATCCATAGATATAATCTGGACCTGGATTTCCTGCATCCGTAGCCGTGTGTAACGCCAAGGCTTTTAGCGTAGCAGCTTTCATGAAAATATTGTCATTTTGTTGACCGTAGAGTTCTTGAAGTAAAAATAAACTTCCACAAACCTGCGGACTTGACATTGACGTTCCACTAAGATTAGTATAACTGGTTGTGCTTACGTTTGTGGTAGAAAACATATTTACGCCCACACCCACAATGTCTGGTTTTATCCGACCGTCGTCGGTAGGTCCCCAACTACTAAAACTTGAAATTGTAATATTTGCGGGCTGGTTTGGTGCAGAAACTAATGGATTTACTGCCCCAATTGTAAGGATATTTTTAGCATTTGATGTTGTAGAAAGTAAGTCATAGCCACCTTTTGCATCATTTTTATTTCGAGCAACCCTACTGGTATCACCTGTTCCACGAAGGTAATATAGTTGCCCTGCTGGCGGACCATTCTCTCCACGATTATTCCCTGCTGATTTCACAATCAAATAATACGGAGCATTATAAGCGATTTTGTCATAGCTTTGGCAAGAGGAATCGTAAAATCCAAATTTGTAATCTTCTTCTGTACTCACAGCGTCTGAACCATACCATTGCCAACGAGTACCTGTATAATACCAACCTGCCAAAAAACCATACGAATGATTTGAAAGGATAAGGTCTTTTGCTGCCGCAGACATTTCCGAAACATCACTATTGAAATCCCACGCTTTCAGGCTTGCCCCAAACGCCATACCTTTTGCTTGTGGCGAAACCCCCGCCGCAACCATTGTTCCTGCTACGTGAGTGCCGTGTAAATCTATACTCGCAGGTTTATCTTGTTGGGTTACTCTATTGCCAAACTCTTGGTGAGCAACAGAAATTCCACCACCGTCCCAGATACCCAATTTCCCATTGATTCCAGGGCTGTTTCCGCTAAAATTCAGACCCAAAAACCCACCTGCATACAAGGCAGACGCACCCGTAGCAATCCCAGCTTGGGTATTACTGTCCGTTATTAGGTACAAAGGCTCATTGTTAGCATCAACTCCTTGTAGCATCTTCACCTGATTATTTTCTAATTGTTCACGGAGTTTCCAACCTTTTTGTTTGGCTAAAACAAGGGCTTTTTGGTAGTTAATTGACTGTAAGTCAGATACTTCCTGAGAAATATTTTGAATCCGCTTCACCTGAGAAGCCGTATATAGCGGTTTATTCTGAGCGAAACTCTGAAAAGAAACAATGCCCCAAAATAGAACTGTTAGTAGTTTTTTCATTAGACTTCTTGCGAAAGTGTTTTATGATTGAAAAATATTGAATTTTCGAGCGAAAATTAGGAAAATTTTGAAAGCATAGCAGAGCTACGGTTGAAAAATTTTCTTGATTTGTAGCCGAAAAGATAATGTTTTTCGACTTAAAACACTTTCGCAGGAAGTCTATTATGTAAAAATCAAAGAAATGTAAATTCAGTTTTGGGTGTAAAATAAAATACTAAGATACCTATTAATTGCAATTGTTGAAGTATGACTTGTTGAATTGTTGTGACAAATTCAGGTAAAATAATACAACATCCTAATTCTCAACAATGTATTAGATAAAAGGTTTTGCGACCTTATGTATTGTCCTGAAATATGATTACGTATAAAATCAATAAAAGGTACGGTGTAGTCAAAAAAAATCCCGAAAGTATTAGGCTTTCGGGATTTAAACATCTTCTATACAAAGTATTTTAATTTAATAACTTCTTTCTCGCTCAAGAAACGCCATTTGCCACGGGGTAGGTCTTTCTTATTCAACCCTGCAAAAGTAGTTCTGTCAAGTTTGAGGACATCATAGCCCAAATGAGCAAAAATTCTTCTTACAATATGATTACGTCCTGAGTGAATTTTCAGACCAATTACCATTCTGTCTGGTGTAACAATGCCCAAATCATCGGCTTTAATTTCACCATCTTCAAGGGTAATTCCTTTCAAAATCATGTCAAAATGCTCTTGTGTGAGAGGTTTATCAATTTCTACTTGATACATTTTCTCAATTCCGTTAGAAGGATGTGTCAGTTTGTCTGCCAGTTCTCCATCATTTGTAATCAATAATAAACCCGTTGTGTTACGGTCAAGGCGACCCACTGGATAAATTCTTTCTTCACAGGCATTTTCTACCAATTCCATTACCGTTTTGCGGTCGTTAGGGTCTTCGGTTGTCGTGATAAAATCTTTTGGTTTATTCAACAAAAGATAAACCATTTTCTCACGAGTCAATTTTCTTGAACCATACTTCACAACATCACCTGGTTGTACTTGGTAGCCCATTTCGTCAACTACCTTTCCGTTCACTTTTATTTGTCCAGAAGAAATTAATTCATCGGCTTCTCTACGAGAACAAACTCCTGAATTAGAAATATAACGATTCAAACGAACACCTAAACTTGGTTTGCCATCAACTTCCTCAAAGCGACGTTTGATTTTTGCTGGAGCATTTTCTTTGAATCTATCAATATCATATTTTGGAGTACGTTTGTCTGAATTCTCGAAACGATCATGAGCTTCAAACATTTTTTTTCCACCAAAATTACTTACTACGCTACCCGTTGTACGAATTCTTTTTTCACGCTTTGGTGATTCGCTACTATCTGAGTCTTTTTTTTTATCAAAACCCCCTTCACTGCTACGTTTGAAGCCCCTTTTGGGTGCATCGAAACCACCTTCTGGCTTATCAAAACTTCTTTTCGGTCTATCAAAATCCCCTCTTGGTTTGTCGTAAGCAGGTTTGTCGTAGCTTCTACGTTCGCTTGACTTGTCAAAATCACCTCTTGGTTTATCGTAAGCAGGTTTGTCGTAGCTTCTTTTTGGTCTGTCAAAATCACCTCTTGGTTTATCGTAAGCAGGTTTGTCGTAGCTTCTACGTTCTGTTGGTCTGTCAAAATCTCCCCTTGGTTTATCGTAAGCAGGTTTGTCGTAGCTTCTACGTTCGCTTGACTTGTCAAAATCACCTCTTGGTTTATCGTAAGCAGGTTTGTCGTAGCTTCTACGCTCGCTTGACTTATCAAAATCTCCCCTTGGTTTATCGTAAGCAGGTTTGTCGTAGCTTCTCTTTGGTCTGTCAAAATCTCCTCTTGGTTTATCGTAGGCAGGTTTGTCGTAGCTTCTT
>JAAFJL010000126.1 GCA_013298865.1 Cytophagales bacterium
GTCTTGTGGATGGCTCTATTTATGACAGCGGCACACAAACAGGCATCGGCACAAACACTATTTCTGCCGATAGTCGTTTAGCAATCGGTGGAATGAATGCCACAGAGGGAGGACAATTTCAGCTAAATAGTGGTTCAGGACGAACGGTAGCCTATTTTATGGATAATTACGATGATAAACTACGTATCATGTCGGGCACAAATTCGGCATCTACAAATCTTCAATTCATCATGAATAGTAGTGGAAATGTCTGTTTAGGCTCAGGAAATCCAACTGAAAAATTAGATGTGAGAGGAAAAACAAAAACCGAAACTTTCCAAATGACTGAATCACCAGTCAATGGTTATATTCTCACAAGTGATGCCAGCGGAAATGGAACATGGGCTTCTCCACAAAATAGTACGAGTTGGACAATTTCAAACACAAATACCTATAATGCCCTTGCTGGAAATGTTGGTATTGGCACAAGCACACCCTCTACAAAATTGCACGTTTCTGGTAATACTACTTTGGCAGGTCAAGTGAATTTTAACGATAATTGGAACATCCAGACGGGTTCAGATTTATGGTTAGAAAAAAACGGAACTCGTTTCATGACTATTTATGGAACTGGGGGCAATGTTGGCATTGGTGTAACCACACCAAAGTCATTATTAGAGGTAAACGGTTCAGTAGGTTTCAAAATGACAACCCAAAGTGGCAGCACAGCCATAACGCTTGACAATACCGCCACGGTTTGGTATTTTACAGGCTCTGCAAGTATAAATCTACCTGCGGCAAATACATCTACGAATCGTTTATATCGGATCGTAAACAGAAGTAATACTACACGAACTATTTCAAGTTTTATGAATTTAAATGGTACAGCCACCACCAGTTTGTCTGCAAATTCAACGGTTGAAATTATTAGTGATGGTAGTAATTGGTTACAAATAAATTAGTAGATGTAGCAATATTTACAAATACCACCTCAAAAAGTAAGGTTTGTTGTTAAATAACAAAAACTAAAAAATGCTTTTTGATAGCAATAAAACCAAATTTGTTTTCGTACACTTGTGTAAAGAATTCAATTTCATTTCCAAAATCATAAAATATTCAATCATGTCAAAAATCACGCTCTTAATTTTATTTTTTTCGTTGGCAATTTCTTGTAAAAAAACAGAAGATACCACCCCAACCACTACTACGGGAACAGTAGATATTTCCGTTCTGAAAGACAAATTTTATAGCACATCGGCATTTAGTAGTACAGTTACTGCAACTGTCGAAGGAGATTTTTTAGTCATCAAAACCAATGGAATTCCTGACCATAAAAGTCCTTATTTTGCCAGCAACGATGCTCGTTATCAAGCATATAATGGCACAAATACCCAATACAGAAAAAACCCCAATTCAATTGTTAGCCAAAGTTTGACCTTTAAAATTCCACTAAAACCTGCCTCAGCCACCAATAAAGCGGCAACGCCACTTGGACCAATTGGTGTTTCACTTAACGGTGTACCATTCTTTAATCAATACGCTGGACCTAATCAACCCTTGACGAATGAGGCAGATTCTTTCGACCAATTCGCAGGTCATCCGCAAAATACTGGTCAATATCACTACCACGTTGAGCCGACTAATTTGACGAAAAACAAAGGTAACGATGCTTTTCTGGGGCTTTTGTTAGATGGATTTCCCGTTTATGGTCCAGTTGAAAATGGAAAAGTAATTACCAATTCAGATTTAGATGCCTATCATGGACATACTTCAAAAACTGCCGAATTTCCGAATGGAATTTATCATTATCACATAACTTCAACTGACCCGTATATCAATGGAAGTGGATTTTATGGCACGGCTGGCACAGTAAGTCGGTAGGATTTAAGTTTATCAATTTCATAAAAATAAAATACTGAAATATTACCACAAGTTTTTGATTACAAATTCATCTAAATTTATGGCAATCAGAAATGTTCCCATAATTTAACCATCAATGAACAAAATCGTAATCCTCACTTTTTTCTATATTTTATCATCTTCTTGTCAAAATAAAAAGGCAAAAAGCGTAGAACAGTCATTTGTCGATGCTAAACAGAAAATAATCGAATTGGCGGATTCGAGTATTTCAAATAGACAGGGCGTTTTGTTTTATCAAGAAAAGCCATTTACGGGTATAGTCATCGACAAATATCCAAATAACCATTTGGCGATGAAAAATAATTATCTGAATGGAATGTTAGAAGGGAAACAAGAAAAATGGTATCCTGACGGCTCAAAAATGGAGGTTCGTTTTTATCAAGAAAATCGAAAATCAGGCGAGCATCGTGGCTGGTGGGAAAACGGACAAATGAAATATGAATATTTTATCGAAAATGATATTCCCATAAAAACCCACCGAGAGTGGTATAAGAATGAACAATTATACTCACTTTCAAATTATAACCAAGAAGGACAACCCGAAGGCGAGCAAAAAATGTGGTTTGAGAACGGACAAATAAAATCAAATTACGTAATCAAAGACGGACGACGTTTTGGTTTTTTGGGTGCAAAAGGTTGTATGGGCGAAGGTGAGAAAAAAGCTACAGGTTTAAATTTAAAAAAATAATGAAAAATATACGATGAATTTATCGTAAGATAGATTTATCGTAAGATAATTTCATCTTAAATTATGACACTCTATAAACAAATCCGCTTAATAATCCTCATTATATCTTTATCTGCTTGTACAAAAAAACAGGACTCCTCCGATTCTGTCCAAAAAGGACTCCCATACTATCATACAGCAGATTTTACTCCTCAATGGCTTTCCGAAAAAAGTCAATTAGACACCTTACACAAACTTTCAAATTTTGATTTTTTGAATCAAAATAACGAAAAAATCACCCAAGAAACTTTTAGAGGAAAAACCCATGTAATGAATTGCTTTTTCACGATTTGCCCAAGCCTTTGTCCCAAGATTATGGGCAATATGAAGGTCGTCCAAGATTCTTTGAAAAACGATAAAAACTTCCTAATTGCCTCATACAGCGTAATGCCTGACCGTGATAGCGTATCTGTATTACGTAGGTATGCGACTGATAATCAAATCATTGACAATAAATGGCATTTACTGACGGGCGATAAAAAACAGATTTATGAGATAGCTCGTAAGTCCTATTTTGCAGATGAAAATATTGGTGTACAAAAGGGTGTGAATGATTTTCTACATACGGAGAATTTTATTTTGGTAGATAAAAATCTGCATATCAGAGGGGTTTATAATGGTACTTTACAATTGGAGATTGAACAATTAATAAAGGATATTCGGGAGTTGGAGAAAGAATAAATTTCATTGTTTCTTGGTTTTTAAAATTATTTTAAACAATTTTGTCGAATAAAAAATAGAAATGCCAAAAATCGACCATGATACCAAAGAAAAAATTTTAGCTGCTGCTGAAAAAGTATTTCATGCAAACGGCTTTAAGGGTACTCGTACAACATTAATTGCAGACGAGGCAGGTATCAGTCGGACGATGTTGCACTATTATTTTAGTACCAAAGAATCTTTGTTTTCTGAAGTACTACAAAACACTTTATCGACAGTGTTTAGCCATTTAAAGAAAATCATTGGCTCAAATTTGTCGCTAAATTCTTTGATTGAAAATTTAGTAGATGTTTTTGCGGATTTGTTAGAAGAAAAACCAGGATTGCCCAGTTTTATCATCAATATTTTGAATGAATCGCCACAAATGGCTCATGCCTTTGCCCATTCTAAACAAGACACTATTCCGTTTGAGTTGGAAGAAATCTTAAAAACAGCGAAACAGAACGGTGAAATTGCTGAAAATATCACAGGCGAAGATTTAATTATGAACATCTATGGGCTTTGTTCTATGCCTTATTTAGGAGCTTCCTATATAAAAGTAATGGAAAACAGGACGGATGATGAGATGATAAATTTCATCAGAGAACGAAGGTTGAAGATTAAGGAATTGATAATTAAGGGGATTCGACCTTAGCATTAGATAAATTTTAACAAAAAATATGACCTTAAAACTTGGTCATATTTTTTTGAAAGTAAATAAACATTTTTGTCGAACATTATTGTTGTAAAAAAAATGAACCACCAACCATTATACATTGGGTATCGTCAAGAGGATTTCAATACTTCTTACGTAAAGTTCTTTCGAGAAGAAATTGCTCCAATTCCACTTCAAGTTTTGAAAGGTTTGCAGCAAAAGGTAAAGAATTCTGATTTTTTTCTGAGATTAGAAAATATTACGGATTTACATACAAACGGCTATCACGAAGTTGAAAATGGCTATGCTTTTTTGCCTGATGGTTCTTTGCAAGTTTCAGTTTTGACGGATATGCCCAATGTAACGCCTCAGATGTGGGATTGGTGGTTTGGATGGCACGGTAGTCACGCTAATCGTTATAAATTATGGCACCCAAAGGCTCATCTATCGGCTCAATGGAAAGATGGTCGTGAGGATTTGGCACAGTATGTTGGACGTACTTCTCTCATTGAAGAATACATCGGAAAAAAATTAGAAAAAGCCTCTATCCGCTTTGTTTCGCCAACCGAATTAGGCTTTTATGAAAATGAAATTGCCGATAAAAACAAAGCTGTATATATCTGTGCCAGAACGGGTTACAGCAATTATCCGATAGATTTTGGCTGGTTAGTTCATCAAGTTAGAGCTACTGAAAATGGTTCAGAAATGCGTTCAAGATTTTGGATGGGAGGGAAACACATTGCTTTCAGAACAGAAAATAGCTTAGGAAAATTTGGGTCAAAAATTTTACAAAAAGTAGTAAAACTACCCGAACAACAAGCTATTGACCTGATGCGACATTGTTCAGAAGAAATGAATCATTTAGCCAAAATTTTGCCTGAATTATACAAAGAATTAGCCTCCAAGACACCAAGCCACTAAGAAAACTTGGTGTCTTAGAGCCTTAGTGACAACAACCAAATTATCATGGAAAATCTAAATATAAAAGGACAAATAATCACTCAACACGATAAAGGTTTCCACGAAGCCATCATGGGGACACTTTTCAATAAATGGGACACAGGCAGAAGACCTTTGATGATGGTTTCACCTCAAAATATTGATGATATTATTTCGACCCTACATTACGCAAAATCCGTAGGAAAAAAGGTCAGTATTTGTTCTGGTGGACATAGTTGGTCGGCAAATCATGTACGTGAGGATAGCATTCTGATAAACATGAAAGGCTTTAATCAATACGAAATTAATCGTGAAAATATGTCAGCAAAAGTAGGTCCAGGTGTGGGTGGAAGTACACTTTTGATAGAGCTTTTCAAACGAGATTTATTTTTTCCTGCGGGACATTGCAAGGGCGTTTGTTTGGGTGGATATTTACTACAAGGAGGTTTTGGATGGAATGGCAGAAAGTACGGAATGGCTTGCGAAAATGTCATTGGCTTAGACATCGTAACGGCAAATGGCGAGTATGTTCACGCAAATGAAAACGAAAATGCAGATTTATTTTGGGCAGCTCGTGGTTCGGGGGGCGGATTCTTTGGTGTAGTAGTGGCTTTTCATTTACGATTATTCAAAAAACCTGCCTATTGTTGTTCAATTACCCACGTTTTTGACATCAAACATTTAGAATCTGTCTATCATTGGGCTGCCGAAGTTGGACCATCCATTCCAGATGCGGTTGAATTTCAGATGCTCATGAGTAGTAGTGTTTTGAAATTTTTGGGAAGTGGTATTGAAGCCATAGCACCCATTTTTGCTGAAACCAAAGACGAATTTGAAGCGAGTAAAGCCTTCATGGTCAATAGTCCGATTAAGAAAAAAGCATTTTTTCGCACGCCATGTTTGCCTACCAATATGTCCGCCATGTATAGTGCCGCCATGACCCATTACCCCGACAATCATCATTGGGGCGTGGACAATATGTGGACAAAAGCACCTGTGGAGCAACTGATACCCTATTTGAAGGTAATGTCCAACAACCTTCCGCCCGCACCTTCGCACGTACTTTGGCTGAATTGGTATCCACCAAGCCGCAAAACTGATATGGCGTATTCATTGGAAGACAATATTTACATTGCCCTCTATGGCACTTGGGAAAACCCCAATGATACTCAAAAATACGGTTCTTGGGCGAATGATTGGATGGAAAAAATGAGTCATCTATCCACTGGAATCCAGTTAGCAGATGAGAGTTTGCATAAGCGAACATCTCCTTTTATTTCAGAAAATCATCTTCACAAATTGGATAAAATTAGGGCTGATAGAGATAAAGATTATTTGTTTAATGCTTGGCATAGCAGACCTATTTGAATAGAAATCTGATTTATTTGAACCAAATTAGCTAAAAATAATCCTTCACAAAACATACCAAAATGAGAACTCTCAATCAAAAACAATCACTATTCACCATACTATTTTTGGGCATTTACTTTTTTAGTAATGCCCAAAACATTGGTATCAACACTACTAACGCCAAAAGTACATTATCCGTAAAAGGAGGTTTGGGTATTGGAACAAATTATTCAGCCAATAGTGCCTCTCCAACCGATGGGGCTATTATTGAGGGTAAAGTAGGAATTGGGACTGATGCCCCCACTCATAAACTACACGTTATTGGTGATGCAAAAATTGTTGGAAGAACATCCATCGAGGATAGTCTTACTGTAAATGGTTTTTCAAAATTTAATAGCGGAATCGAGTCTCAGGGTGATGCCATAATTAATGCTGGTCGTATAAGATTTATCAGTACGGGCAATTCCATATTTATTGGTGAAGAGGCTGGAATCAACGACAATGGAAATGATAGAATCAATACTTTTATTGGCAATGGTGCTGGCAAAAGCAATGTTAGTGGTTTTGCCAATGTCTATATTGGCTCTAATGCAGGCAATGAAAATGTAGAGGGAGAAAGCAATATCGCCATTGGTGAAGCGGCATTGGCAACCAATACAAAATCATTCAATACTGCCATTGGTAAGTTTGCTCTGCAAAATAATAATGAAGGAGAAGGCAATACTGCTATCGGGAATTATGCAGGATTTGGTTCTGCTGGCAGTCAAAATTTCTTTATTGGAACAGCCGCAGGTGAAAGTGCCACAGGCTCAGGCAATGTATTTATCGGAAATGAAGTAGGTTCATATTCTAATGTATCAAACCGTTTATGGATTCATAATTCAAATTCAAATCAGCCTTTAATTGAAGGTCACTTTCAAGATAGAAAATTAAAAATCAATGGGAAACTTTACACTTCTGAAAGAGTAGGAATAAAAACTGACAGTCCAACTTCGGATTTAGAAGTGAACGGTACTATGGCTTTGAAAGTAAAAGCAAATTTAGAAAGTGGAAGCACAGACCCCGATGAATCGGGAGGAATCTGGATTTATACATCAGATGGAGGAACTATCGACTTACCAGCCCCAGCTTCTTGTCCAAATCGTACATATAGTATTGTAAATAAAACGGCTTCGAGCCTTTCTATTGACGACTATAAAGACATGACAAATTCTATAAAAAATATCATCCATTCTGCATCTTCTATTTTAATTGTGAGCGATGGTACAAACTGGCAACAGATTAAATAATTAAACATTCCAAAATTCATCATGAGAACTTCTTTATTGTCGATACTATTTATCTTCTTCTCAGAAAACATTTTTGCCCAAAATATTGGCATAAATGAAGCTAATCCTAAAAATCCTCTTCATATCAAAGGTAGAACTCAAATTGATGGGCGACTTTCTATTAACCAAGAGAAAATAGGAACACTTGGCGGAGAATTAGCTTATCCTATTTTTGAGGCAGTTTCTGCCAATTCAGATAGTTCTGATATAAATTTGGTATTGTTTGAAAATACAGGTTTTAGTCCATTTTTGAATATTGGACATTCAAGAGGAACAAAGAATGTACCCTTGAAATTAGAATATACAGATGGCATTTTTTCATTATTGGGTCATGCTTATGACGGAACGGATTTCAAAACTGTTGGGGGCATCGAATTAAAAGTAGATAGTATCACGAGTGTTGGAAATATACCTACTTCAATGGATTTTTATACCTCAAAAAACGGTGCGGAAACCTATCAATTACGAATGAGAATTGACCGTAATGGGAATTTGGGTATTGGAACTTCTGCACCCGTTCAAGCAAAATTGGTAGTAAATGGGTTTACAAATTATGACAATACACCATCTTCTTACGGTTATTTGAAAAATACTGGGGCAGGTACAAACACCAATACAGGAAGCCAAAATTATTCCATCTATGCTTCAAATCGAATAGCGGCAAGCGAGTTCAACGCCTTCTCAGATGCACGTATCAAAAAGATAAAAGGTCTTTCAAACAATCAGCAAGATTTAGAGACTTTAATGAAACTCCAAATCACTGATTATCAATTGATTGATTCAATTTCAAAAGGTAATACTCCTTATAAAAAAGTTATTGCCCAACAAGTTGAGAAGGTCTATCCGCAAGCCGTAAGCAAACTCACTGACTGTATTCCAGATATTTACAAATTGGCAAAAATTGACAATGGATTTGTTTTATTACCAAACCATAACTTGAAGATAGGGGAGAAAGTAAAATTGATTTTTGACGAAAATCAGGAGGTTGTAATGGTTAAAGAAGTTAGTAAGGAAGGATTCAAAATCGTAAACCATAAACCCGAAATTGTAAATCAAAGTGTTTTTGTCTATGGAAGAGAAGTCTCAGATTTTCGTTCAGTTGATTATGAGGCACTAACAACTTTAAATATCTCTGCAACGCAAGAAATTTTCAAAAAAATCATCCAATTAGAAACACAAAATAATACTCTAAAATCGGAAATAAAGGAAATGAGGGCGGATATAAACGATTTGAAATTATTAATTTTGAAGTAGGAAACATATCAAAATCATTTCTTATGAAAACAATATTACTAACGTTTTTTCTTTCAATCATTTCCACATCCATTTTTTCACAAACTACTGAAAGTACTTCTGATGCTACCGATTTGTGTAATAACTGGATAAATGACAATGCTTTACCCGCATCTGCTTGCTTTTCAAACGTTGGAACGTCACCAATAATTGGTGAATTATTTAATGATGATAGTCAAGATATTTTTTTATTTTCTGAAAATTCATCTGGAACTCTTACTTTTTCAAATCTTCCCAGCCCGACGGATGCAATAGTCAAAATCATAGAATATACTGGAACGGCTGGAACTGCCACTGCCACAGAAGGCACATCTGTTACTATTTCGACAGGAAGCCCAATGTTTACTTTTGTTGCAAGCAAAAAATATTTTTTATCAATTGAAAAGAATGTCTCGCTTGTAAATTATTCCATCAATTTTAGTGGTTCACTCCCTGTACAATTAGTCTCTTTTTCAGGAAATAGGGTTTCAGAAGGAGTGGAATTAATTTGGAAAACTGCCCAAGAAATTAATAGCCAATCCTTTGAAATTGAGCGTAGTAGTGATGCTTTGAATTATAAAATCATTGGAAAATTAGAGGCTTTGGGTAATAGTCGAACAGGTAAAACGTATCAATTTACAGACTCAAATCCGAAGGAAGGCATTAATTATTACCGCCTCAAACAAATAGATATTGATAAAGAAAATACATACTTTCGTGCTATTAGTGTGATATATGCGTTTGAAGAGCGTGATTTAGTTTTGTATCCTAATCCGAGTTCTCAAATTATCAAATTACCGCTTTTTTTTGTTCAAGGAGCATCATTTTTGAATATTTACAACTCAAACGGAATATTGGTTAAGCAAGTCAAAGCAAACGAATCTAATCTTTTTCTACAAATCAGTGACTTACTAACAGGAAGCTATTTAATCCATTATCCAAAATAATCACTTGACCATCCTTGAAAAATTGTTGTGCCTTTTGAGCCAAAACGATTTTTTCTTCATGTGAAATGTTGATTCTCTCGGTCAATTTATAAGGATTTGGAGATTTTGGAATCGCCCCACCATGAACCTTTTTCAGCAATCCGTTTTCATCCAATTCATTCAAATCTCGACGAATGGTATCATCAGATACATTCAAGATTTCAGCTAATTGTACAGACGAAACTCTTTGGTCGGTTTCCAACATTTTCAAGATAATCTGCAAACGTTCTTCTCTGAGCATATTTTCGGTTATTATCGTTTTGTTTCACACAAATTTAATATATTATTTTTATTTATGCGTTTTTATTCGGTAAATTTGCTTAATAAATATCAAAACCGAAATAATATGCACATCGAACATATCGCAATTTGGACAAAAGATTTAGAGAATTTGAAGAATTTTTACCAAAAATATTTTAACGCTACGTCCAATGAAATTTACCATAATCCTACAAAAGGCTTTAATTCTTATTTTTTAAGTTTTGAAAAAGGAGCAAGATTAGAGTTAATGCAAATGCCAAATATTCCAACTTCAAAAGATGATATTTATGAGCAATTTATGGGATTAATTCACTTTGCGATTTCCGTTGGAAGTAAAGAAAAAGTGAATAATTTAACGGAAATTTTGAGAAATGATGGTTTTGAAATCATCAGTGAACCTCGAACAACGGGTGATGGTTATTATGAAAGCGTAGTGCTTGACCCTGATAAAAATAGAATAGAAATAGTTGCATAGCCTTCAAGTCACAAAGAAAAACCGAGTCTTGGTGTCTTCGTAGCAAGAATAATTTTTCAACAAAGATTTAAACCAAAAAAATGCAAAGAATTTTAATAGACATGGATGATGTGATGGCGGACACGAGTCAGAAAATCCTTGATATGGTGAACGATAACACCAACAGTTATTATACCAAAGAATTACTTATCTCAGACCTAAAAATTAGAGAAGAATACCAAGAAAAATATCAACCTCTTCGATATAAATTGTGGGATAAAGGCTTTTTTAGGGATATTCCTTTGATGCCTGATGCTCAGGAAGTTGTAGCAAAATTGTATAAGAAATACGAGATTTTTGTAGTTTCTGCCGCTACGGAATTTCCTAATTCTTTATCAGAAAAATTGGAATGGTTAGAAGACTATTTCCCTTACATTGGTTGGACTCACACCGTTTTTTGCGGACATAAATGGATGATTAGAGCCGACTACATCATTGACGACCACGAAAAAAACTTAGTCAATTTTCAAGGGAAAGGACTACTTTTTGATGCGGTTCACAATAAGCATATCACTGATTTTCAGAGAGTTAATTCTTGGAAAGAGATTGGGGATTTATTATTATAGTTTTAAACGGAAGCCGTCCTTCAAAAGGACGGCTTCCGTAAAATTGGATGAACACTTCTCATTCACTCATTCAAAAATCACTCATTCAATTATTGAAAAATGACCACAAACAAACTATACGTCCGTACAGCAACAAACGTTCTTTTTTTTATTAATGGTGTTGATTTTGCAAGCTGGGCATCACGCATACCTGACGTAAAGGAAAAGCTACATCTCAGCGATGGGGCGTTAGGAACTATTCTCTTAGCTGCCCCCATCGGAAGCATGGTGGCTCTGCCTTTGGCGGGTGCAATTATTGATAAATTCGGGAGTCGTAGAATTACGACTTTGGCAACTTGTTTTTATCTTTTTTCGATGCCTTTTATTGGGTATGCCAATAGCTCATTTCAAATTATGGTAGCCTTATTTTTCTTTGGTTTTGGAGGAGATTTATTGAATATTTCGATGAATGTACAGGCAGTTGGTGTAGAAAAAATCTACCAAAAAACCATCATGGGTTCGTTTCATGGGGTTTTTAGTGTTGGTTTCTTCTCAGGATTTGCTATTGGTGGGTTCATCGCCAAATCAGGAATAGATATGCTTACTCACCTCGGATTTTTTGGAGCTTTGACCTTATTAGTTGGTTTAATTTCATATCAATTTCTACTAAAAACCGACACTAAACCCGAAGAAAAACAACCTTTATTTGCTCTTCCCGACAAAACGCTTTGGATAATTGCTTTGATTTCACTCTGTGGAATGATGGGCGAAGGAGCAATGGCAGATTGGAGTGTGCTGTATTTCAAATCATTACCTGATAATAAGTTTACTTTTATCACGGCGGCATCAACGGCTTTTTCGGTGATGATGGTCGTTGGGCGTTTCTTGGGCGACTGGATTGCGGATAAAATCGGAATCAAAAATATGATTTTTATCAATAGTGTTTTATATGGATTGGGGATGGTTATTGCCCTCGGTTTTCCTATTCCATTGACCGTAATCATCGGTTTTGGGGTAACAGGCTTAGGGCTTTCTACGATTGTTCCTTTGGCGTATTCAGTGGCTGGGCATTCCAAAACCATGTCGTCAGGCTTGGCTTTGTCAGCCGTTACAACGGTTGGAATGTTAGGTTTTTTATTAGGACCTGTTTTTATCGGTTATCTTTCAGAAATGAGTAACCTTCGCATCGCATTGAGTTTATTGTTATTATTGGCATCATCAAGTGCCGTTTTAAGTCGATTTATCCATGAAGACAAAAGTTAAAATTTGTTGTATTTCTTCCATTGAAGAAGCAAAAAATGCCCTAAAATTTGGGGCGGATGTATTGGGATTAGTTGCTAAAATGCCTTCTGGTCCAGGCACAATTGAAGACGATTTAATTTCAGAAATCGTGAAAAGTATTCCTTCTGAAACGACTACTTTTCTATTGACTCCCAAAACAAATCCTTACGAAATTATTGAGCATCAAAGACTTACGGGTACAAACTGTATTCAGTTAGTCGATGCCGTGAAGATTGAAGATTATAAAATTCTGAGAGAAAACCTTCCGAATCTCCAACTCATACAGGTCATACACGTAACAGGCGAGGAGTCGATTGAAGAAGCAAAACTTTATGCCGAAGTAGCCGACATGATTTTGTTAGATTCTGGAAATCCAAACCTCAAAATTAAAGAATTAGGCGGTACAGGACGAGTGCATAATTGGGAATTGAGTAGAAAAATTGTAGAATCCATCTCAAAACCTGTCTTCTTAGCTGGCGGACTAAAACCCGAAAATATCAAAGAAGCCATCGAAACTGTAAAACCTTATGGTGTAGATTTATGTAGTGGTGTGCGAACGGATGGGAAATTGGATTTGGAGAAATTGGGGCGGTTTTTTGAGGAAATAATTGTCTGAATGAGGATTAGTTGGATTAATAAATTTTTAGGATTTTGATTTTACATAAAAAATTAATCCCAAAAATCCTTAAATCCTACAAATCCCAGTTCAGACAATTTCCTACGCATAATCAATAGCCATTTGCTCTATTTCTTTCACTAAATCCTCCACGGTTTCCTTCATTTCTGGTGGCATTTTTAGGTATTCAGTTGGGTGTTCGTCTTTTAGATAGAAAAGCGTTGTGAAGTATACTGATTGGAAGTCTTTAATTTCTACCTTATTAAATAGTTGAAACGCTAAATAAAATTGTTTTTTTGCTAAGAGAAATACTATAATCTGCCCAATAATGATTTTGTATGAAGTTGATAATAATTTTATCACTTTATCCTGGAAAATTAGTTCATCTACAATCTTAAATTCGTCATACCATAATAATATTAATGTAAATAAGCGGTATGTTTCAACTCTTCTAAAATCATCTCTTTTACGAGCTTTATTATGGATAAAATTAATTAACCTTCGACAAAGTTCCCTATTCTGATGAAGTGAAAATAAAATATTTGTGATAGTTATTTCTAATGGCTCATTATCTTCCATTGAGATTTCAAATCTATCAACAATAATGTAGTATTCCTTTGCATTTTTATTTTCGATTGATACTTTTTTGTTTTTCTTAATTAGGTTTTCTATAAAACTCACGGCTTCATTTAATGGATGATTTATCCATAAATTCATATTTTCATCATCTTCTACTAAACAATATAATCCAGCTATTTCAAAATATTCGACCAACTCCTTATTCTTTGTCCCCTTCAAACATTCAATAGCTCCAACAAAATCATCCTTCTCAATACATCTATCCGCTTTCTCTCGTAATTCCAAAACCGAAAAACTCAATTCATTGACTAAAGAGGGTGCGGTATCAATCAAATAATTTCGTGTTTTTTGGGTTATAGAATTTGCCATTTCTCTATCTACTAATTGCATTTGAGCAAATGCTTCTGTGAGATATAAAGCTGCCTTGGGGTCAAGGGTGGCGTTGTCGATGGCAGATAAATGTCCATTAATTCTTTTCAATAAAAACGGTTCATCTCCTGCAATAAATTCCTCCATAAATTTCACTAACCACAAAATTCTTTGGTCAGTTTTTCTGCCAAAACGCATCAAGTACCAAATGTTAAAAAAACGCTCTTCTAAGCGATAGAGGTGGTTTTTAGTCTTGGTTTCTATCTTGGTAACAACTCTGTTTTTAATCAATTGTTGTAATTGTGCCGATACAACTTTGCTCTCCATTCTTACTGAATCAGCTAATTCTTTGGCGGTGGCGGCTTCCCAAAAATTGGCTAATGAGGCTACAATTTTCTGTTGTTGCTTCGGCAAATCATCCATCCTACTTTTATAGAGTGGTGTAACTCGGTCAATCAAAATTTCTAAATCCTTAAAAGCTGAACCTGTATTATTTTCTACAAAAATCTCAAACAAAAGCACCATTGTACGCACAACTCCACCCGTGAGTCGCCGTAAAATCTCTACTCTATGTGATTCATTTTCTACAATATTTTTAATACTTTCTTCATGAAAAATCTCGCCCAATTTCAACATCAAGTCAAGGGCTTCGTCTTTGGTGAGTCCTTCTAAATATTGGTATTTGAAAAAATCAAAAAATGGACGTTTGTAGTCGAAAAGGTTTTCTAAAAAAATAGAAGTTGCTCCAATCAACCTAATTTCTGGAATACTCATCAACACCTCCCGCAAACGTTGTTCGTCTCGTTCGTCGAACTTTCCCAGAATATCCCCAATATTATCAATCAACAAAATGATTTTCTTTTGTTTTGCTTGTAAAGTTTTGATGATAATATCCAATGCCAATCTTTCGTAATCATCTGATTTACTGTGAGTTGAAGTTTTATCATACAATCCTAAAAACTCCGTAGAATTTTCTTCCAACAATTCTGCAACTCGTTGCCACAAATCAGAAAGGCTACTAATTCCGTATTCTTCTTCATTAAAAACAACTGGGATTAACCAGTTTTTTAGCTCTTCGGTATTCTCAATTTCGTAGGCAATTCGGAGTAACATCGTAGTCTTCCCCATGCCTCTAAGTCCCTGAATGATGTAATGTTGCTCAGGATTTTGCATGGTTGAAGTCTGGATATCTCGAAAAATTTTCTCGAAAAACTTCTTTCTTACCACAAATCCAGCCACCAATTCAGCCTTCGACTGATTGTGCGGATTGTAGATATTGGCGACCAATGGGCGAGGATTAACAGACATATTTTTTCCACCAAAGTTTAAAGATTGAAGAATTGAAACGGTAACGATTTACGTCGTCGTGATTGTTAATATAGCCATCATAAACCAAAGATTCAAGCGTGGCTTTGTAGGTGTCAGTTACACTATGTTTGACAGCCAAATCATGCGTTTCAGCCTTGTCGATAGAATCTTTATTGGCTATTTTATCTAATAATTCGTTGGCAAATTTATAATCGGGCGTTTCAAGATTTTTCTTCAAACGTTCCAAATAAATTTCAAAATAAACATTGTTTCGATGATGTAGAATCTGTGCAAAGGCACGTTTAACTAACTGATTATCAATAATTTGATTTTCATATTCATATACATCAATAATCTCTTGGGCTGCCAATTGAATATGAAAAGGAATCAGCCAATCAATCTCTTCCAAGATAGTTTTGATAGCATCGGGTTGGATTTGTACTTGATAATTATCGAGAATTTGTTGTAGCATTTTACCCGCCTCCTCTGTGTTGAGTGGCGGTACTTCAATGACATTCAACATCGTGATAAGATGAAGGGCATCTAATTTTTTGACGATGGGTGGCAAGCCAATCGAACCCGTAAGGAGAAACTGAACCTTGCCTTTGATTTTAGGATTATGAACTAAATCTCTAAAAATTTGTAGAAATTGGAGTGCTTCGGGCTTGCCTTTTCGATTCATGATATTTTCCAGCGTTTTAGGAAACTCATCAATCATAATCACCAAATGGAGATTATTCAATTCTAATTCTTCTAAAATTTTCTCGAATTCAGAATGAAAACTAATCTTGTCAGTGTTCTGTGTAGCAATTTTAACGAAAGGTAAATCAACCGAAATATTGATATGTTGAATTAATTTCTCAGTAGCTTTTCTAAATCTTTCTGAAACCTTATCCAATCCTCTAAATGCCTGACTTTCAATAATTTTCTTGGCTAATATTTTATAGAAGTCTTCGGTATCACCAATAGATTCTGTGATTTCGTAAACAAAAACCCTATTTTTTAATCCATTTTCTCGCAAGTAATTCATGATAGAAGTCTTGCCTACACGACGTGGGGCGGATAAATACACATGATTTCCGTCTTCAAGGCTTCTGGCAATTCTTTTGATTACATTTGGACGTTGAAAAAAGTCTTCGCCCGAAACGGCAGTACCAATAATATTTCTCATTTGACAAATTATTTTTTGTCAAAATTGACAACAAAATTTTTATTGTCAAAATTTTTAACAAATAATTTTTTGTCAAGTAAAAAGAGGCTAAATATTCTTAGCTAAATACCTATGTCGGCATAATGCTTTTGTTGACTAATTCTGTACCTTTACATAGCTCAATATTCTCGTTAAAATATCTCATAATTCAAACAAATAACCACTGAAATGAAGCTAAAAGTTGCTTGTCAGCTCCTCTATGAATCTCCAGAAAATGTTCCTTTGATTTTATTGCTTAGACCACAAA
>JAAFJL010000128.1 GCA_013298865.1 Cytophagales bacterium
TTTATCCAAGATGCTCTATCTTATCCCAACAACACTTGCTCCAGATACATTTGATTCAGTTTTGAGTCCTCAGATTATAGAGGTAATTTCAGCAACTGATTATTTTTTTGTGGAAAACCTTCGCACAGCAAGACGATTTATTAGTGAATTAAAATTGGGAAAAGTAATTGAAAATCTTCATTTTTATGAGGTTGATAAAGACACTCCTCCCGAAAAAATCTTGGGATACTTTAAAGAAATTCCAACAACAAAATCTATTGGAGTAATCTCAGAAGCAGGTTGCCCAGGCGTTGCAGACCCAGGGGCTGTTGCCGTAAAAATTGCTCATCAGTTAGGAATAAAGGTTGTCCCATTGGTTGGTCCATCATCTATTTTATTAGGATTAATGGCTTCTGGTTTTTCGGGTCAATCCTTTGTTTTTCACGGATATTTACCCATTGATAAAAAAGATAAAATTCAGAAAATCAAACAGTTAGAGATTAATTCCATGAAAAACCAAACACAAATTTTCATGGAAACGCCTTTCAGAAACAATCAATTACTGGAAGATTTATTAAATGTTTGTCAGCCCAATACGAATCTTTGTATTGCTTCCAATGTTACTGCAAAAGAAGAGTTTATTCAAACAAAAAAGATTTCAGACTGGAAAAAACAAAAGCCAGATTTACATAAAATTCCTACCATGTTTTTGATAGGATAATCTAATTCATCATGATACAAATTAAGATTTTTACCTTCAATCCTTTCAATGAAAATACATATATTTTATTCGACGAAACCAACGAATGTGTCATCATTGACCCAGGTTGTCATAATTATGAAGAGCGAAAAGAATTAACAGATTTTATTGAAGCCAAGGAATTGAAACCCGTTAAATTGCTCAATACACACGCCCACATTGACCATATTTTAGGTAATGCTTTTGTAAAACGCAAGTATGAAATCCCATATTTTTTACATAAAAAAGATATGCCAATTCTCGAATCTGCACCCAATCGGGCAGCACATTGGGGTTTTCCAGCTTATGAACATACAGATGTAGATGTTTTTATGGAGGAGGGAGATAAAATTTCATTTGGCGAATCAGAACTGGAGGTTTTATTCACACCAGGTCATGCCCCAGGTCATGTAGTTTTTTTGAATCGAGAACAAAAAATTTGCATCGGTGGTGATGTACTTTTCAAAGGAAGTATTGGGCGAACAGATTTTCCATTGTGTAGTTTCGAGGAGTTAGAGCAAAGTATCAAAACAAAACTTTATACATTGGACGACGATGTTATCGTTTTCCCTGGACACGGTACTTTTACCAAAATTGGAATCGAAAAATTGACAAATCCATTTGTGAAAGGGTGATTTTCGATTTTATTTTTTGCTATTTGTAAATTGTTAGCATAAGATTACTAACCATTTTTAATTTTTAATTCTTAATTCATAATTCATTGAAATGTACGAAATAAAAAGACATATACCTAACGCACTTACTTGTGGAAACTTATTGTGTGGAATTTTAGGAATTAATTTCTTGTTTCAGGCTGATAATCAGACACTTGCTTTTGATTTAACCCCCAGTTATTTGATTGGTTTAGCCTTGATTTTTGACTGGCTGGATGGTTTTATTGCCAGACTTCTACACGTAACTTCTCCGATTGGCAAGGAATTAGATTCCTTAGCAGACATGGTAACTTTTGGAGTTTTACCTGCATTTATGATGTTGAAATTGATTGAAAGTAGTTGTGTATCGGGTACTTGTACCGTTGGATTATTTGGCTTTTATAAACCTTATATTGCTTTCGGATTAGCCATTTTTTCAGCCATAAGATTGGCTAAATTTAATGTTGATACTCGCCAAAGTGATTCTTTTATAGGTGTACCTACACCAGCAAATGCTATGGTGGTTGCTTCTATTCCTTTAATTTTAGTGTATAATCCAGCGTTCAGTAAATACATTTTTAGCTTTAATGTTTTAGTATTTTATTGTGTAATTATGTCTTATTTGTTGGTAGCAGAATTGCCTCTTTTTGCTTTGAAATTCAAAAATTTCACTTGGAAGGACAATCAAATCAAATATATTTTCCTGATTCTTTCGGTAATCCTATTGATTTTGTTGAAATTTGTAGCCATTCCGATAATTATATTTTTATATGTAGGTCTGTCGTTTATAAGTCCGCCAACCCCCAGAGGAGGAGCTTAACAAACTTACAATACATTTTAACTCCCCTTCTGGGGCTGGGGGGACTTATAAATACAATGAAATTTATTGCAGAAATTGACGTAATGCCTCAAAAAGAAATTTTAGACCCACAAGGCAAAGCTGTTAAATTGGGTTTACATAATCTTGGAATTGATGCTATTGATAACGTCAGAATTGGTCGTCATATCACGCTCGAAATTGATGCAGACAGCAAAGCATTAGCAGGAGAACAAGTAGAAATCGCTTGTAGAAAATTATTAGCAAATTTGATTATGGAAGAATTTTCTTACGAAATTAAAGAAGCATAGATTTTATTAGTTACTCAAAAATGAAAGCCTTTTTCTGCACAGAGAAGGGCTTTTGTTTTTTCCCGACAATATCCAATTAATCTTAAAATTGTACAGTAAATTTGCAAATTGTTAATTTTCAAGTCAACAAGTTGTCAATTTAATTTAAATATCATAAATCAATGATTTTCAAATAGTTATAATGATGTTTTAACTAAAATTATCTCTTAATTTTCCTCAATCAATTTTTGATTTAAAACTTAGCAATATTAGAATTCATCAACATAAAACTTATCAAATTTCACAAAGACCATTAAAATGACATACTCAAAAATTGTTGGAATCGGGCATTATGTTCCCGAAAACATTATCACTAATGCTTACTTAGAATCTATCATGGACACCAATGACGCTTGGATTACCGAGCGTACGGGTATCAAAGAAAGAAGATATTTTACTTATGGTAAAGACACAAACGCTTCCATGGCTATGGAGGCATCAAAAATAGCCATTGAGCGAGCGGGACTTACACCAAAAGACATTGATTTTATAGTTTATGCAACCATTACACCAGACTATTATTTTCCCGGTCCAGGTTTTATTCTTCAACGAGAAATGGGCATGGAAGGCATTGGTGTTTTGGATATTCGTGACCAATGTTCTGGATTTATTTATGCCCTTTCTACGGCAGACCAATTTATTAAGTCTGGTATGTATAAAAATATTTTGGTGATAGGTTCTGAATTACAATCGACCTTTCTCAATCATTCATCAGAAGGAAGAGGAGTTGCTGTTATTTTTGGTGATGGAGCAGGGGCAGTAGTTTTACAAGCCACTAATAATGAGAGTAGTAGAGTGCTTTCGACACACTTACACGCTGATGGAAATTTTGCCGAGGATTTATATGTAAAAAGCCCAGGTAGTAGCCGTGCAAAACGTTTTTATGATGATTTATTAGAAAATCCAAGTACAGGAGATGTCATCATGAATGGTAATTTAGTTTTTAAACACGCTGTGGTGAGATTTCCAGAAGTTATTCGTGAAGCATTGAATACCAATGGATTAGCCCCTGAAGATATAGATTTATTAGTACCACATCAGGCAAATTTAAGGATATCAGAATACGTTCGTCAGCAAATGGGAATGTCAGAAGATAAGGTTTTCAATAATATTCAAAAATACGGAAATACAACAGCCGCATCTATACCAATTGCTTTGTGTGAAGCATGGGAATCAGGCAGAATAAAAACAGGTGACTTAGTATGCTTAGCAGCCTTCGGAAGTGGATTTACATGGGGTTCAGCATTAATCCGTTGGTAAACGGTATTATTCGGTGAACGGTTTTTTTCGGTAAAGGGTGAACGGCACACGGTGAACGGTACACGGATTTATTCGGAAGAGGTTGAATGCTAAACAACGAATTGTAAATGCGTAAATCTTTAAGCGACAAATCCGTTCACCGTGTACCGTTCACCCTTTACCGTTAAATTACCCTTCATAATCTTTCAACATTCCTGCTTCCCAAGCCTCAAAATTATTGAAATCTTCTTTCAAAGAGTTAAATACCCAAGTCACCAAAGCAAAGTCATCCGTCAAACCTAATAAAGGAATAAAATCTGGGATTAAATCAAAAGGAGAAATAAAGTAGATTAAAACCGCCAAAATTTTCAAAATTGAAGACCACGGAACAATTCTATAATCTCCAGAAATATATGCTTTTACCATTCGGCTCAAAGTCGTGACTTTATCAGCAAGCACTTGTCCGACACCTTTATTTTCCTTAGAAGCCACATCTTTTGCCTTGGTTAAAACTTCTCTAAGTAATTCTAAAGCTGCCAATCCTCCACCCGCATATTTGCCCGCTTTTTTAGTAGCATTCCTGAAAAATACTGATTTTAATACTCGTGTAGCTAAGTCTTCTTTGATTGCCATGATATTTTTATCTAAAGTTTTGTAAAATCTTGTTTACCGAAATTGAAATACACTATTTTTGTAGGAAATTTTCATTTTCTACCACAAATGTAGGAATGTGTTTAATTTTTATGAGTAAAAATATAAAGTATTTTAGAAAATGAGTTTAACCTTAATTTTGCCACCTCGACAAATTAATTTTGAACTTTCAAATAAGATACAACTCTCATTTTTTCAAAACCAAAAATTACCAAATAATTATGTCTAAAATAACCGTTGTCGGAGCAGGAGCCGTTGGTGCTACAACTGCTGATAATATTGTCCGCAAAGAATTAGCAAACGAAGTTGTGTTGCTTGATATTAGAGAAGGTTTTGCCGAAGGTAAAGCCCTTGATATGTTCCAGACTGCTGCTCTTTTGGGTTGGGATACCACCCTAACAGGAGTAACAAATGATTATTCAAAAACTGCCAATTCGGACGTAGTTGTAATAACTTCGGGTTTGCCACGTAAGCCAGGAATGACACGTGAAGAACTGATTGGTGTAAATGCTGGAATTGTAAAATCTGTAGTTGATAGTATTTTAAAATATTCTCCAGATGCGATTTTTGTCATTGTTTCAAACCCGATGGATACCATGACTTACTTGGCATTGAAAGCATCAGGTTTACCTAAAAATCGTATCATTGGGATGGGCGGAGCATTAGATTCTGCACGTTTCAAATGTTATTTGTCTTTGGCAATGAATGTTTCTCCGAACGATTTGCACGCAACAGTAGTTGGTGGACACGGTGACACAACAATGATTCCATTAACTCGTTTGGCAACTTGGAATGGTACGCCAGTAGCAGATTATTTAGATGCAGATACGTTGAAAAAAGTAGCTGCCGATACAATGGTAGGTGGAGCAACATTAACTGGATTATTAGGAACATCTGCTTGGTACGCTCCTGGGGCTGCTTCTATGGCAGTTGTAGAGTCTATCATGCGTGATGAGAAAAGAGTAATTCCATGTTCGGTTTATTTAGAAGGTGAATACGGGCAATCAGATATTTGTATGGGTGTGCCAGTTGTTTTAGGAAAAACTGGTTGGGAGAAAATCATCAATTATAAATTAAACGAAGAGGAGCAAGCTGCATTTGCAAAGTCTGCCGTAGCAGTTAGAGCAATGAATGATGTTTTGTCAACTTTGAGTTTGTAATTTTAGGCAAATAGGAGCAAAGGAACAAAGTGACAAAGGGACAGAGAAGCAAAGTGGCGAAACTCTTAATTCCTTTGCTACTTTGTTCTTTTGTCCCTTCGTCCATTAACTTTATCACCTCTCACAAAACAATCTCCTTCTTTCATGAAAAACCTTTCAATAATTTTCCTTTTCGTTTTAAGTATCAATTTTAGTTTTGCTCAAAAAACAAAAAGTAACGACTATCACTTGATTGTTGGAACATATACTTCTGGCAAAAGTGAAGGGATTTATGTGTATAAATTTAATGTGCAGACTGGAGCATTTGTTGCCGAAAGTGTGGCAAAAGGAATTAAAAATCCTTCATTTCTTACAATTTCACCAGATAGAAAATATGTTTATTCAGTTGGAGAAACTGACAGTGGAGGGGGCGTTCATGCTTTCAGTTTTGATAACAAAACTGGGATTTTGACAAAAATCAACTCTCAATCTGCCAAAGGGGACAATCCTTGTCATATTACGATTGACAAAACAGGGAAAACTGTCATTGCAGGTAATTATTCTGGTGGAAACTTGTCTGTTTTCTCAGTTCAAGCTAACGGAGGTTTAACCGAAGCCTCACAAACTTTGCAGCATGAAGGAAAAGGAGCAAATCCAGCAAGACAAGAAAAAGCACACGTTCATTCTGTAAATATTGCCCCTAATAATATTGACGTTTTTGTGCCAGATTTAGGAATTGATAAAATCGTTACTTATTCTTTGGATGCTAAAGTTGGAAAATTAACATTAGGAAAGATTCCTTTCACGAAAGTGCAAGATGGTTCTGGACCAAGACATTTTACTTTTCATCCTAATGGAAAATTTGGCTATGTGATTCAAGAATTGACAGGAGTAGTTACTGCTTTTGATTATAAAAACGGCTCATTGACTGCCCTACAAACGATTTCAGCTTTTCCGCCAGATTATAAAGGAGAATTTTCGTGTGCAGATATTCATATTTCACCAGACGGAAAGTTCTTGTATGGTTCAAACCGAGGAAATAATTCTTTAGTGATTTATAGTATTGATGCTAAAACAGGGCAGTTAACTTTTATCACGAATCAATCTGTTTTGGGAAAAAAACCAAGAAATTTTATGATTGACCCAATGGGTAATTTTGTGTTAGTAGCAAATCAAGAAAGTGATAATATTGTGATTTTCAAGAGAGACGCTAAAACAGGATTATTGACCGCAACAGGCAAAGAAATAGCAGTCCCAAATCCAGTTTGCCTGATTACAGTTATCAGTGAACAGTAAACAGTAAACAGTTATCAGTAAACAGTTATCAGTAAACAGTTAGCAGTGAGCGATTTGTAGTCTGCAAGATATTTTTTACTAACAGTCTTTTGTTCACTGATTACTGCTAACTGCTAACTGTTCACTTGTTCACTGCTAACTGTTCACTGATTACTGCTAACTGTTCACTGCTCACTGCTAACTGTTCACTTGTTCACTGCTAACTGTTCACTTGTTCACTGCTAACTGTTCACTGCTAACTGTTCACTTGTTCACTGCTAACTGTTCACTGCTAACTGCTAACTGTCAACTGTCAACTGTTCCTTCGGTGCTTTGCCTGTGATTTTTTTGTAGGCACGGTTGAAAGTTGCTTTTGAATTAAACCCGCAGTCATAAGCAATTCCAAGTAGCGTAATATGCTTATTTTCAGGGAGATTGATTATTTTCTGAAATTCTTTGACCCGAAACTCATTAACAAAATCATTGAAATTTTTACCAAAACCTCGATTAATAACGCCTGAAAGAAGAGAAGAATTAGTTTTGAGTCGATTTGCCAAATCTGACAATGTAATTTCAGAATCTAAATACATTTTATCATCTTCCATTGCTTTCTGAATTTTTACCTTCCATTCTTCAAAGTCAGCAATCTGAGTTTCTTGAATTTGTTTTTCTACTTTTATTTTTTCGGGATTAAAAACCAATCTCTTTGGTTGAATCTGCGTATAACCTCTGATAGAAATAAAATAAATCAAAATCGCAAAAAGAAATTTCTCCCACCAAATATGTACATAATCAAGCTGTACACCTGTAAATCCCACTACTACATACACAATATCTGTAAGGAACGCAATCCCGAAAATAATCAGAAAAAACTTGTACCAAGAAAAGCTAACTATTTCAGTATCAGAGTGTTCTGTTGGCAACCAAGTGCGATAATTTTGGAATAATTTGAAAGACCAAAAAAGATAAATTATGTTTGAAACAGTAGAAAAGATTACTTCTAATTCTCCAATTTTTGCATAAGAATGAAAATTTCTACTCCAATTTTCAACAAAATCTTTACCTTGAATAAAAATCAGTAAATGGTAAGAAAAATAAATGATATAAGGGAGGAAATATAGAAAATCCTTTTTTTGGAATTGATACTCACTATTGATTTGACATTTTAGATATAAATACATCAAAGGACCAATTACTAAACCAATGCTATATGGAAAGAAAAGAAGTTCATTCCAAAAAATATGAATGCCCATATAGCCAAGCATCCAATCCATTATAGAAACACAAGAAGCCAGAATTACAAATCCAAATAGAACATCAGATTTACGTTTTTGTTGAACCCCACGAATCCAGAAAAGAATAGTGAATACCAATCCGTTAAAAAATGAAAACGCCAGAGGAGTAGAAAATTCGTTTAAGTCAAGTTTCATGTTTTTCAATGTTTGATTTTTGTATTTTAATGCTTGTTAGTCGATGTTAGATGTTAAACTACTCAAAAACTCTCATAAAATATTGAACCCAAAATTAAAGTGATTGTTACAATACGTTTGCTTAAAGTTATCATAGTTTTTTGTTTGATAAATTGATGAACAAATTAATCATGCTAAAAAGTAAGAAACGTCTCAGAATAAGATTTGAGCCATCTTAATTTATACTTTGAGTCAAATTGGAGTATAATCTATTATTTTTCAGAAATCAAATTCGTTTTTCAGAAACCACATTTGTATTTCTATTGTTAAACTGATATTGGAGAAGAAATCATCCACCCCAAAATCTAAAACAGCGACGGTCTCCGTCCCCAAATACTTATGTCAGGTTATCGTTTTTCAGAATTTATCCCTTCGGAACAAGAAGACGGCAAAAAAGCCAAGTTCGACCAATTGCTTGATATTTTCAATCAGCTCATCACAATGACTGCTGGCAATGTCTCTGAGGCATTATCATGGCTTACACAATTGGATAAACAGTACAATCTCACGGACGATAGTTACGGTATTGCTGATTTCATTCAGGATTTGAAAGACAAAGGTTACATCCGTGAAGAAAAAAACGAAGATGGACAAGGGCAACAAGTCCTTACTGCGAAGGGTGAACAATCTATTCGTAAACAATCTTTGGACGAAATATTCGGAAAATTAAAGAAGACAAATAACGGAGGAAATCACCGAACGCCCTATCAAGGCAATGGAGATGAAGCCAATACGGATAGGAGGGAGTATCAATTTGGAGATTCGATGGATCAAATTGCGATGACAGAATCTATTCGTAATGCTCAGATTAACAACGGTTTCGAGAATTTTATGCTGACAGAAAATGACCTCGAAATCATGGATAAAGAATACAAAGCTCAGACCTCAACGGTACTGATGATTGATATTTCGCACTCTATGATTCTGTACGGTGAAGATAGAATTACACCCGCTAAAAAAGTAGCAATGGCACTTTCTGAGCTGATTATGACGAAATATCCTAAAGATACTTTGGACGTTATTGTTTTCGGAAATGATGCTTGGCAGATTCAGGTGAGAGATTTACCATATTTAGAAGTAGGTCCATATCATACAAATACCGTGGCAGGACTGGAATTGGCGATGGATTTATTGAGAAGAAGAAAAAATAAAAACAAGCAAATTTTCATGATTACGGACGGAAAACCAACTTGCTTGAAAGAAGGAATCAAGTATTACAAAAATTCGTTTGGCTTGGATAAAAAGATTCTGAATAAAACCCTCACTTTGGCGGCACAGTGTAGAAGGTTAAAGATTCCAGTAACCACTTTCATGATTGCGAGAGACCAATATCTAAAAGAATTTGTTCAAGAATTCACCAAAATCAACAACGGACGAGCGTATTATTCATCGTTGAAAGGGCTTGGAGAGTTTATTTTTGAGGATTATGAAAAGAATCGAAAGAAGGATGTTCGTTGATTTGAAGTTTATTATCTAAATTGATTATTCAAAAACTAAATCATGGAATTAAGACAGTCGTTGTTTTGGGATACAAATGTTGCTACGATGAATCTGGAAAAAGATGCTCCTTATGTAATTGAGCGTGTTTTGGAACGTGGAAATACCAAGGAATGGAAAGCTATAAAAGAATTATATGGTGTAGAAAAAATTAAACAAGAAGCCTTAAAAGCAAGTTATTTAACTTTTCAGACCCTTCAATTTTGTAGTGTTTATTTTTCAGAACCTTTTGAAAGTTTTCGTTCTTGGCAAAAACAGATGGAATTACCAGAGCATTTGCGTTGGGTTTATTAACCACAAATTATGAAATTACACTACGAAACCATCACCCCCGAAGCACTTGCAACCCTGACAGGTTTGATGCAATGCCAAACCCTAAAAGACTTTTATTTAGTCGGTGGAACGGCTTTAGCTCTGCAATGGGGACATCGTATTTCCGATGATATTGATATGTTCAGATTTACGACAGAAGACGTTGATGGGACATTGATTTATGATGAAATAGAGAGTAAGTTTCAGAATATTAGCGAGTTATCACGACAAAATTATTATCTAAAATTACTTATCAATGGCGTTAAAATTGACCTTTTACGCTACAAACATCCTCTTATTGCTCCAATTATTGAAGTCGATGGAATCAGGATGTTGAGTCCACAGGATATTGCTCCCATGAAACTTTTAGCCATTTCCAACAGAGGAGCAAAAAAGGATTTTTACGATTTATACTTTATGTTTCAACAATTTTCTTTGGAAGAAATGTATGATTTTTATGAAAAAAAATTCGGTCGAGTAGAACCCTACATGATACACAGGAGTCTTTGCTATTTTGGAGATGCGGAAACTCGATTTGATAAATTAGAACCCCTCAATAAAATTACTTGGGAAGAAGCCAAAACGGAAATAAAGCGTTTGGCAAGATGTATTTAAAAATAATAAAAACGCTACGCTCTTTCGGATTTGCAATCCGAAAGCTAACTGTAAAGGATTTGCAATCCGTTCAAAAAAATAAAAATGCAATACAAAAACCTAAAATCAAGCGACCTTTTAAAAATCCAAACTCTTGGAGATTTGAAATCTTCAGGGTATCAGCCTAAGACTATTAAGGACGAATTAAGAGAAAATCTTATCCTTAAAATCAAGAATAAAGAGAAAGTTTTTGAAGGAATTTGGGGCTTTGAAGATACCGTAATTCCTGATATTGAAAGAGCAATTCTTTCTCAACACCACATCAATCTTTTGGGGCTTCGTGGACAAGCAAAAACTCGTATTGCTCGTTTAATGGTGAATCTTTTGGATGAATATGTGCCAGTTGTTACAGGTTCTGAATTGAACGATGACCCTTTGAATCCGCTTTCTCGTTTTGCCAAAGATTTAATTGCAGAACACGGTGATAACACACCCGTTTCTTGGTTTCACAGAGATGATCGTTATACTGAAAAATTAGCAACGCCAGATGTGTCAGTAGCTGACCTTATTGGTGATGCTGACCCTATAAAAGCAGCCACTTTGAGGTTGCCTTATTCAGATGAGCGTGTGGTACATTTTGGATTGATTCCACGTTCGCACCGTTGTATTTTTGTGATTAACGAATTACCAGATTTACAGGCTCGTATTCAGGTTTCGTTGTTCAATATTTTACAAGAAGGTGATATTCAAATTCGTGGTTTCAAAATCCGTTTGCCTTTGGACTTACAGTTTGTCTTTACTGCCAATCCAGAAGACTATACCAATCGTGGGTCAATTGTTACGCCATTAAAGGATCGTATTGATTCTCAGATAGTTACGCATTATCCAAAGTCTTTAGAGATTGGTAAAAAGATTACTTTGCAAGAAGCAAAACTGAAAAATGGGCAAGAGATTGTTTCGACAAATCATATCATGGATGATTTGGTCGAGCAAATTGCCATTGAGGCTCGTGCATCTGAGTTCGTTGATGCCAAATCTGGTGTGTCTGCTCGTATGACCATTTCAGCTTATGAAAATCTCGTTTCTGCTGCGGAAAGACGTGCTTTATTGAACGGAGAGGACAAAACTTATGTACGTGTTGCGGATCTTGTAGGAGTGATTCCAGCCGTATGCGGAAAGGTGGAATTAGTGTATGAAGGCGAAGTAGAAGGTCCAGTAATTGTGGCTCAGAACCTGATTGGTAAAGCCATTAGAACTCAATTTTTGAATTATTTCCCAGACCCAGAAAAACTCAAAAAAGCGGCAAAAGAGAAAGCAGGGAAGAATCCATACAAGCCAATCACAGAATGGTTTATGGATGGAAATACTATGGATATTTTGAATGATAGTGCAGATTCTGACTATTCAGCAAGGCTCAGAACGATTGACGGTTTAGACGATTTAATCGAAAAAGTTTATCCACAAATGCAAGGGCGAGAGAAGTTATTCATGATGGAATTTGTACTACATGGATTGGCAGAGTTCTCGATTATTTCAAAGAAAACATTAGATAAGAGTCTGCAATTCAAAGACTTAACGGATTCCCTTTTCGATTTGGATAAATTCAAATTCGATGAAGATGAGGATGATTATAGGTAGCAGTAACATGAAAAGACTTGGCAATTTTGTCAAGTCTTTTTATATTGTATAAAACAAAGATATAACCATGTTAGTAGCTGAAATTGAACAACCCAAATTGGTGCGTCAACCAAAAACAAAGGAAATACCAGAAGATCTCGTTTATGAAATCATAGATGGGCGAAAACTGTATTACAAAGGTTATAAAGACGTATTATCGAAAAAGAAAAAAATAGAAGACATAATTGGTGGTAGTGGTTTACAATCGTTTATTATTCAGTATATCTTAGAGATTCTTTACCTAAAGATTGGTAGAAAATCTTATCACTTTTTAACTAATGAAGTAGGAAGTCACCTTTCTCACAAAACAAATTTATCGGGTGATATTCATATTTTCGATAAATCATCATTACCAGCAGACAAAATCAATGTCAACTATATTGACATTCCCCCAAAAATTGCTATTGAAATTGACATAAGAATTGACCTTTCGGACGAGAAAGATTTTTTCTACACATTCACAAAAACTCAGAAATTATTAGATTTTGGAGTTGAGAAAGTTATCTGGATTTTCTCTAAAATGCAGAAGGTAATCATTGCAACAAACCTACAAGAACAGAAGCCATTATTTTCAGAAAGTCATCGTCATAAAGTATATGTTCAAACATGGATTTAGCGTCATTAATCATGTTTTAATTTGGGTTTTAATTGGTTAAATCTAAAAACAAATAGCCGCCCCAAAAAGAGAAACGGCTACCTATTTTATTTCGTGAAGACGGAATATGCAAAAATTATCAGACTCAAATGCCAATAGCTAATTGCCAAAAGCCAAATCCCTTAACTTCTACTGCTTCTTTTTATCTGCTGCTAAAACGATTCCTAATTTCAATCTTGTAGCCATATCATATAGCTCTGTCATGTCTTGAATCGTTCTATTTTTCTCAATCCTGATTACCAAAGTTTCAGCATTTTTAATCGTTTTTTGTTCTGCCAAAGCAGTTTCTAATTGCTCGAATGGGACAGGTTTGCCTTCGATGAAAAAGTTTTTATTTTCATCACAAGAAAGTTTCACTACATCTTTGGGCGGACTACTTGCCGTTGAAGATTCTGGCAAAAGTACTTTTATGGCGTCTGGACTTGCCAGCGTAGAAATCATGAGAAAGAACATTAACAAGAAAAATAAAATATCTGATAATGCACCCGTCTCGACTTCGGGTTGTTCTTTATGTCTTTTTCTGAAATTCATATCTATTCAAATGTAAAATTAATTTACAAATTTATTTTGTCTAACCAATTGATAATGAGAGAGAACCGAACATCTATCATCTACAATCGAACATCGAGAAATTACTTAGAGCTTGCTGGTTTGTGCAAAATATCTAAGAAATCAATCGCAGTAACTTCCATTTTATTGATACTTCTTTCAATCATCGTCGTGAGGATTGTATAGAAAAGATAGGCGATAATACCCACAATCAGTCCAGTAGCAGATGAAATCATTTTTTGGTAAATTCCACCTGCAATCGTTCCAATATTGATGTCATTATTGATTTGAATACTGTGGAAAGTCGTAATCATACCAGCAACCGTACCTAAAAACCCAAACATGGGAGCCATTTTAGCGATAGCGTTCAGGATACCAAGGTTTTTTTCCATGTTGTAAATCTCAACTCTGGCGGTATTTTCGATAGCATTTTCGATGTCTCTAATAGGAGAACCGATTCGATTAAGTCCTTTTTCTAACAATCGTGCAATGGGAAAAGGAGAGGATTTACAGTAATTAACTGCTCCTTGAACATTGCCACCAAAGAGCATTTCACGGATAGTAAACAAAAAATTAGAGTCCATTTTTGCTGCCTTGTTGATATACAAATATCTTTCAAGAAATAAGAAAACAGCAATAACAAACAATACACCAATGGGAATCATTACGACACCACCTTTGACAAGTAAATCCATGACGGTAAACTCAGGAGCGACTTTTGTTGCTGCAGAATTAATACCAGAAGTTGCTAAAGTGTCAGGGTTTAATACAGTTTGGGCTTGAAGGAGAATTGAAAATAGTTTCATTTTGAAAGGATTATGAGCGTTTATATGGGTTATACTTTAGAATAAAAAAACATGAGTTACGCTGTACATCTGTTCCTATTTTCCCCATGTTTTTGTTTTCAGAATAAAACTTTCCGACCTTTGTGAAAAGGGTAGTATTAAGTCTTATAGATCAAGTATTAAGATTTAACATCGCCTTGAATGTTGCTTTTTTATTAAAAATCAGCACATTCCCAAATTTTCAAATTAAATTCATTTATGGAAAATAAACCAGAAGGTAAAAAGCCTTTCAAACATTTTAATCAAGCTCCAAAACCTGATAATAAAGAAGTTGTTTTCGGAATTCAATCTGTATTGGAAACTATTCGTGCAGGCAAAGAAATAGATAAAATTCTGGTTCAGAGAGAGTTAGGGAATCTTGAGGTCTTGGAATTTGCAAGACTAAAGAATATTCCTCTCCAGAAAGTTCCGACAGAAAAATTAGATAGGATTACTCGCAAAAATCATCAAGGTGTGATTGCCTTTGTTTCGGCAATAAATTATGCTAAAATTGAGAATGTAGTAGCAGACACTTACGAAAAAGGACAAGTTCCTCTTTTGTTAATTCTTGACCGTATCACAGACGTTCGCAATTTTGGAGCAATTGCTCGTACAGCAGAATGTGTAGGCGTTCACGCAATAGTGATTCCAACAAAAGGTGCAGCCCAGATAAATTCTGATGCTATGAAAACCTCTTCTGGTGCATTGAATTTCTTGCCCGTGTGTAGAGAAGAAAGCCTTTTTCAAACTGTAAAATATTTGCAAAACTCTGGTTTTCAGGTAATTGGATGTACAGAAAAGGTTTCAAAAACGATTTATGAAGTTGATTTTAAAGACCCAACTGCTATCGTGATGGGTTCAGAGGAAGACGGTATTTCTGATGACATCCTTAGAATTTGTGATAATTTAACAACTATTCCGATGACTGGAAGAGTGGGTTCTTTAAACGTTTCGGTTGCAACAGGAGTTATTCTATTTGAAACATTAAGACAAAGAAGCTGAGTTTTTTAGGTATGAGGTCGTAGGTATTAGGTCGTATTTTGAACTATTGAAGTGATGTCAGTTTCTCAAAACGGACATATCCTCATCAACACTTTTTTGATAACTAATATTTATCTCATACCTACTACCTGAAATTTTCCATTTTCCATTTTATAAACTCATGAAAAAAAACCTATCTCAACAATTCGCTTTTGCGAAAATGTATCTGCTTGCATTTTGTGGATGCTTCGCTTTTTCTTCTTTTGGTCAGGTAACGACCGAGTTACCTTTTCCGAATGGTGACCAAGAAATCAACATTATTTTCGACTTGAAACTCGCTAAGGGAACAAAAGTTAAAGGTCTTTTGGGAAAGAAAGATGATGTTTTCCTGTGGTCTGGGGCTGGTATTTCTGAAACAGGAGACGCTTTTCAATACCAACCAACTGGACAAACGGATTTTTCAAAACCTTTTGAAAAAGGCAAAATGACTTCCCTCGGTGACGATAGATGGTCGATTAAACTTACGCCAAGAACCTATTTTGGTGTTCCTGCCGACAAATCCATCAAGCGTTTGGGCGTTTTATTGAAAAGTGGTGATGGGCAGGCTCAGACAGAAGATTTTTTCTTGGTTTTATTCGACAAGAAATTAAATATTGCATTCAACTCTCCGAAAGAAAAAACGACCATTCTGAGAACAGAAGACAATGTTTTGATAGATTTAACAGTTTCTGAAAAAGCGAAATTGTCACTTTCTTATAAGGTTGATAACGGAAGTGAAACCAACTATCAGAACATCACCGATAGTACAACTAAATTTTCTGTGACTGTTCCCTTCAGTTTTTTCAAATCAAAACCAGGTAGTACGATTAAGTTTATGGCAACAGCAGTCAATAAATCTGGGACAACTACCGAAGATGTTTCTTTTGTGGTTCCGCCAACAGTTCCTGTGCAAAGTCTTCCTGCAAATGTTAATGATGGAATCAATTATCAGTCAGATACTAAGGTTACATTGGCATTCTTTGCACCGAAAAAACAATTTATTTATGTGATTGGCGACTTCAATAACTGGCAACCATCAGCGAAGTATTTGATGAAGAAAACACCAGATGGAAATCGCTTTTGGCTTGAAATTGACGGACTCGAAAAAGGAAAAGAATATGCTTTCCAATATTTAGTTGATGGCGTTTTAGCAACTGGAGATCCTTATTGCGAGAAAATCCTTGACCCAAGAAACGATAAAAATATTCCTGCAAGTACCTATCCAGACCT
>JAAFJL010000127.1 GCA_013298865.1 Cytophagales bacterium
ACTTTAAAACTTCTTCTGCGATTTGTCTGGCGGCTTCTGGTTTGGCTAATTGGTAGATGTTTTTACTCAAAATTGCCTGTTTGTCAGTGTCTTGCAAAAGATTGAGTGTTGCTTTGATTAAATCTTCTCTGGCGGATTTGTCTTTTACTAAAACTGCTGCATCGTTATTTACCAAACTCATGGCGTTCATGGTTTGGTGGTCTTCTGCTGCCGTTGGGAGTGGCACTAAAATAGAAGGTTTGGCTGCCAAACAAAGCTCAGAAACTGATAAGGCTCCTGCACGAGAAACCACTACATCGGCGGCGGAGTATGCCAAGTCCATTTCATAAATAAAATCTGAAACATAAACTTTTCCCGAAAAAACCTCTGCGGTTTTCTTGGCACGTTCAATATATAGTTTACCTGTTTGCCAAATTACCTGATACCCAAATTCTACTAATTGGGTCAGTCCGCCATCAATTGCTTCATTGATAGTTTTTGCTCCCTGACTTCCTCCAATAACCAATAATGTTTTCTTATCTGTCTGTAAACCAAATCGTTGTAGTGCTTCTTGTCGTTTTGAAGAAACATCTAAAATATCTTTTCTGACTGGATTTCCTGTCATTAGAATTTTTTCATCTGAAAAAAACTTGTCCATATTTGGATAAGCCACACAAATTTTTCGGGCTTTTTTCGAGAGAAACTTGTTCGTTACACCCGCATACGAGTTTTGTTCTTGAATCAAAAACGGAACTCCCATCATAGAAGCTGCCAACAAAAGAGGTCCAGAAGCGTAGCCTCCAACACCTACGGCAACGTCTGGGTCAAAATCCTTGATGATACCTCTGGCACGGGTAAGGCTGGTGAGTAATTTTTTTGGAAAAGAGAGATTCGCCAAAAGATTGGAACGATTGATTCCTGCTATTGGTAAACCAATGATTTTATAACCTGCCTTCGGGACTTTTTCCATTTCCATTTTGCCCTCAGCACCCACAAAAAGTACTTCGATATTTGGGTCGATTTCTTTCAAAGCATTGGCAATGGCAATGGCTGGGTAAATATGTCCGCCCGTTCCACCTCCAGAAATGATAACTTTTATTGGTTTCAAGTTATTATGGTTTTGAGTTAATAGTCTGATTTACAAATATTTCTCTTCTACTTCAATCCTAAATCTTCCTGAATTTTGCTCACTTTTACTTTCAAGGCATCTAATGTTGAAAGAAAATCTTCGGGTTTTTCGAGTGGGGCATTCACCGAAACATAGAATTTAATCTTCGGTTCTGTACCCGATGGACGGGCAGATACTTTTGTACCATCTGCCAAAACTAATTGAATTACGTTTGAAGATTCCATGCCTAATCCTTCTGGAATCGCTGTAATTTCACCAGTTTGAAGGTTTTTTGAAGTCAAATTTTTATAATCCAAAACTGTAATTGGTTCAGACCCAGCTACTGTTGCGGGTACATTGCCTCTGAGGTTTGCCATCATTTGTTGGATTTCCTCTGCCCCAGCTTTGCCTTTTTTGGTCAATGAAATCAAACCTTCGTAGTAAAACCCATTTTCCATATACATTTCTGTCAGGAAGTCGAAAAGCGTTTTGCCATTATCTTTTGCAAATGCTGTCAATTCGGCAATCATCGCACAAGAAGCAACAGCGTCTTTGTCACGAACGGCATCTCCAATCAGATAACCATAAGACTCTTCGCCACCACCAATAAACTGTTCTTTACCCTCTAATTCTCTGATTACTGCTGCAATATATTTGAAACCCGTCAGTGTATTATAGCATTTTACGCCTTGAAGGCTACACATTTTATCAATGATTTCGGTAGTAACAATTGTTTTTGCTACAAATTCTTTCCCCGTAAGTTTTCCCGCTTTTTTCCAAGCCCCCAACAAATAATATACAATCAAACTCGCCATTTGATTTCCATTCAACAACTGCCATTCTCCTTGTGGATTTTTTACGGCTGCACCTACACGGTCAGCGTCTGGGTCGGTGGCAATTACCAAATCGGCATCAATTTGTTTTGCCAAATTCATAGCTAAACTCATTGCTTCGGCTTCTTCGGGGTTCGGATAAACCACTGTCGGGAAGTCTCCGTTAGGTTCTGCTTGTTCCTGAACTACATTAACGTTCTCGAAACCCAGCATTTGCAACGCTTTTGGCACAAGTGTAATTCCTGTTCCGTGAATAGACGAATAGACAATTTTGAGGTTTTGCTGTCTGCCAATTACTGCTGGATTGATGGAATTATGACGAATCGTTTTCAGATATTCACGGTCAACTTTTTCTCCGATTTTAGTAATCAGTGCAGGGTTTCCAGTAAAATTAATTTCGTCAACCGACTGAATCTTGGTTACTTCTGCTACAATATTTTTGTCGTGCGGAGCAACCACTTGCGAGCCATCGTTCCAGTAAGCCTTATAACCATTGTACTCACGTGGATTGTGCGAAGCCGTAACAACCAAACCACCCTGACAACCCAAATGACGAATCGTAAAAGAAAGTTCTGGCGTAGGGCGTAACGCACTGAATAAGAATACTTTAATGCCATTTGCAGAAAAAACATCCGCAGCAATTTGGGCAAAATAAGGTGAGTTATTCCGAGAATCATACGCAATTGCTACTTTTATTTCACCCTCTAAAACGTTATTCATATAGTTAGCAAAACCCTGTGTGGCAGCCCCAACCGTGTATTTATTCATACGATTTGAACCTACGCCCATCTCGCCACGCATACCACCTGTACCGAATTCGAGGTCTTTATAGAATGAATCTGTTAGCTCAATTTCTTTATTGTCATCGACAAGTTTTTGAATCGTAGCCTTTGTTTCTGAATCGTAATTTCCTGATAACCAAGCACTAATGTTTTTTTTGGTAAGAGCGTCTAATCCTGTTGACATGATGTTATTTTTTATGAAAAGTTTTTTAGTTTTTGTACGTGAAATGTCAGGACTGTACGTCCCCGTGAAATACCAGCCATAAGGCGTTTTTGAGGTCACAGAGTTACTCAGAGTAACACAAAAATACTCTTTTGACTTTGTGAAATACTTTGTGTGACTCAGTGTCTCCAAAATATTTCAAATTAACCCCACAAATATCAATTTTTATTCGTCAAATTACAATTACTTCGCCAACTTCTGCCAAGTGAAGTTTGCCGTTAATTTTTCCAGATTTTTCTAAATCTTGCAGTACTCTGTAAGGTTCGCCTGTTGGTTCATCCGAAAGGTCAAAAGTGCCGTAGTGCATCGGAATCATTGTTTTTACCTCCATTTCATTGGCAGCTTTTACAGCACTTTGCGGACTCATGTGCGAGGGCGACATGAACCATTCGGGCTTGTAAGCACCCACACCCACGAGGTAAAAATCAATTTCGCCAAAAATCTCCTTTATTTCCTTCAAATGTGAACCATAGCCTGTATCCCCACCAAAATAAATAGTTTTCCCAGCTCCTTGAATCACGAAACCACCCCAGAGAATTTGGTTGGTATCTGTTAGTCCACGTCTGCACCAATGGCGTGTAGGCACAAAGGTAATTTTCAAAGATCCATCCGTTTCATATTCCTGATACCACCCCGCCGCTTGAATATCTTTTGAACCCGTCCATTCTCCCAAAAGTGTATCTAACTTCAAGCTGGTCAGATACTTAGCATTTTTATTGAGTGGAGCAATTAGCTTCATACTCGCTTCGTCGGCATGGTCACGATGATCATGCGAAAGTAGGATATAATCCATATTGGTTAATTTTTCTGGAGCAATCGGAAGTTCAGAAATCCGTTTAACCATGAAAGATAAATCACCCAAAACGGGGTCAATCAATAAAGTTTTTCCTGCCAAACGAATGAAATACGAAGCATGACCGAGCCAAACAATCATATCCTTTTCGGAAGTAAGCCAAGAATCATCTTTGTGAATTTTTAGTTTGAAAGTCTCTGCTTTTTTGGCTGCCTTGTCGGGATTTGCAGTTGTTTGCCATTTCCAGACATCCCCAAATTTGGGCCAAAACGGAAATTCATGATTAGCAAAAAGCCCCTTTTCATCTACTGGAGTTCCTTTCCAACGTTCAGGAGGAAGAATGGTTTTCAGTTTAGGATTTGAAGTAAAAGAAGTTATCATTGGTTTGTAGTTATCATCAGAAGTTAAGTATAAACCACTGGCTGTCAGAACAGTACCAGTGGCAACTGTGTATTTTAAGAATTTTCTTCGATTCATTTGTGGTGGTTTTTGTGTATAATTAACCTGTAATATTTTAAACTCTGTCCCGTGGGTGGTGACACCAGCCACGGGTATGACGTTTCTAATTGCTTTAACTCAAAATCTTCTCAAAGCTCCTACTGGAAAAGTCCATTCGTAGGTTTGGAGTTCGGTGCTTAAATCTTCTGTCAGAAACCAAACCCCACCCTTCGGATTTTTTACCACATGAATATCCTGAGCGGGCATATAACTTTGTGCCAACAGAAAAGCCTTTTGTTTTGTTTTTGGATTTTCGGCAATATCAACCACCAACATAGCGTGTCCGTAAGCCCTCGGATTCGAGACAATAAAGACATCCCCCACTTGCATTTCCTGAACCTTCGGAACACCTTTCATTTCTCGTTCGAGCGTAAAGGTATTAGCATAAGAAAAAATCATATCTAAGTATTTTCTGAAACCTTCCCGACTTGTATTTTCTGAACTAACCTTCTGATAACCAGATGCTTTCATTCTATAACCTTGTCGATATTTTGTATAAGTCATGGCAGTTCCAGCAAAATTCTTAAAAGAAATTTGGTCATATTTTTTCTCTGAAAACAAAAATTCTGCCCTCAATCTCATCACAGCGTCTGCACATTGTTGAAGGTCTTGTTTCCCACGGTCGATGTCTAAAACTGCGACATGAAAAGACCGAGGTTTTTCAGTTCCATCAAACAAATAGACTTTCTCATCGGCTTTTTTCAAGGCAAAATTTCTCAGAAAAACCCCAAAAGAATTTCCTTCAATAGACTTTCGTTCATAGCCAACAGGCGGAATAAAACGTTCGGCAATGGTATTTCCAGTAGCTTGAATTTGTTGGTTTTCAGTACGATTAAAAGTACATGAAATCAGGATTACCAAAAAGGCAAAAACCTTTACCCAAGATAACACTCTGCATAAAATTGGGGAAAATTTCATAGTAAAATGGAGGATTTGGAATTGGTTGGGTATCTATTTTGAAGGATAATTTCAAAATTAATGATTTTAGCTTGAATTTGAAGTAGATTAACTAAATTTAGGGCGATTCATCCCCAACGCCTTACAATGCTTTCCATCCTTAAAAAATATTTTAATTTTTCTGAAAAAATTAATCCAGATGAAATCTCATTCAGACCTGCTACAACAGAGGATTTTGATTTGACATTTGCCCTAAAAAAAGAAGGTGCAAAAAGGTACATTGACAAAATTTGGGGTTGGGACGAAGCCGAGCAAATCCAGTTTCATGTCCGTGAATTTATCATTGAAGACATCGAAATTATTCTTCATAAAAATGATGTTGTAGGAATGTTAGATATTGATAATCAAGAAGATAAATTTTTTGTAAAAGGATTTTATCTAACAAAAAAGTACCAATCAAAAGGCATTGGGGCATTCGTACTGCGGACTTTACAAACGAAGGGAATTACTCAAGGAAAATTCGTAGAATTGGAGGTTTTCAAAAAAAATCCCAGAGCGTTTAGATTCTATAAACGTCTGGGATTCAATGTGATAGATAAAAGTGAAAGCCATTTTAGACTAAAATCTAATCAATAGCTTTTGGCAATTATATACAAGCGACAGGCTCTAAAAACCAAACATCTATATTTTCAAGGCAGCAGGTAATGCCACACCCTTAGGCTTTCTTGATTTTGTATTTTTACGATATGCTTTTCTTGCCTGAATTGCGGAAGAAGCCGTTGCATGAGCCAACTGCAATTCTGTAATTTTTTGTTCGTAACTCATTACTAATGAGGCACTTTCGTTTTTCTTAATTTCTAAATCAGCAGCCATTTTTTTCATTTGATCGTCCAAAGCAGCAAACTTTGTACTCAAATCTTCGTTTTGCTTTTTGAAATTAAATAATTGCTGTTCCAATTTCGTAATCTCAACATTTTTAGATTTCACCTGATCTTCTAAATTGACTTTTACATCTTTCAATTCTTTGATTTCTTTGTGGGCTCTCTCAACAGCAACATCTAATCTGTCTTTTTCTTTTAATGTATTGGCAAATTGTTGGTTGCTCACGCATGATGCCATGCAAGCAATTAGGGATAAACCAGTAAATAAAATCTTAGGGTTAAGCATACTCAATATGTGGTTTTTATGGATGAAATTAACAGCAAACGATAAATTTCTTTGTTGAAAATAATCTATTGATAATCAGATATTTATCAAATTCATTAACAAAATTAATTCATTTTCATTATCAAAAAAAGGTAGAATAAATAATTGCTAAAGTTTTTCGAGAAAAAAGTGTAAAAAACAGTAAATTAGTATAGAAAATAATCTTGATTTGGGGTTATACAAATGAATTCATAACCTCCAATACAGCAATAGAACTTATGCGTGTACTTTTTCTCTTACTATTCTTTTTAACCTCTGTTTCCAGTCTTTGTTTAGGGCAGGAGAAGGAAAAATTTGGCTTTCAGATTCTCAGAAATCGAAGAACAACCCGTGTTACTTTTGAATTACAAGCAAATTTAATCATAGTACCCATAAAAATCAATAACTCAGATACTTTACGCTTTATATTGGATACAGGTGTTAGTTCTATTATTTTGACTGACCCTAAAATTGCGAAGAAGTTAGATTTAAAATCAATCCGTGCAGTTAAGATTTCTGGGGCAGGGGAGGGGTTGGAGTTGATTGCTGGTGTTAGTATCGGAAACAATATCCGAATGGGCGAAATGATTGGTTATCGTCAAAATATTATTGCCCTCGAAAATGACGTTTTAGAACTCAGCGAGTTTGTCGGAATGCCCATTCATGGTATCATTGGCTATGATATTTTTAATCGTTTTGTAGTAACAATCGACTTCGGAACGCATGAAATCGTACTACAAAATCCTGAAAATTATACTTATCGTTCCTCGAAAGGTGACCGTTTTCCTATCACAATTGAAGATAGCAAACCGTACCTTGATGCCGTCCAAGTCATTGATAATGAGAAGATTACTCCGCTAAAAGTTATTATAGATACAGGTGCTGGTCATGCTCTTTCGATTGACGCTACACGTATTGCACAAGTAGCAATGCCAGAGAAAACTGTGAAGGCTCAATTAGGAAGAGGTTTGTCTGGTATCATTAACGGAAGCTTAGGAAGGATTCCTAAAATGAGGTTGGGGAAATTTGAGTTGAAGGACATCGTAACTTCATTTCCAGACAGTGCTTCGGTTATTAGTAAAGCCTCTCCATTGATTGAAAGACAAGGAAATATTGGTTGTGAATTGCTCAGAAGATTCAAAGTTACCTTCAATTATCGTGACCAATACCTTGTGCTAAAACCTATCAATCGCCGTATGAAAGAGCCTTTCGAGCATAACATGACAGGCTTAGAAATTATAGCGAAAGGAGAAAATTTTCAGGATTTTACCATCGAAAGAATTATTGATGGGTCACCCGCAGCGAAAGCAGGTTTACGAGAAGGTGACAGTTTAATGTTTATCGACAATAAATATCATAACCAACTGACAATCAGTGAAATATATAAAATTTTCCAAAAAGGAGAAGGCAAGCAAATATCATTTATAGTAAATCGTGGTGGCGAAATGGTCTATGCCAACTTGATTTTGAAAAGGATAATTTGAGGGGGGATAAGACCTTCTTCTTTATCTATTATATCTTGAGTTAGTTAAAAAATCCTGAGAGGATTCAGCCATAAAGGTAGCACAAGGGTTAGTTGAAAAAGTGTTTTTAGTCAATGAAGAAACTTATTTATTGGACAGTTGAAATCTGCGTAACATTAGTTAGTAATTTTAAGGTTTCGTGGTGCCAATTTCTCAGAACCAAAAGAAAGCAAAAAAGGGTAAAAAATCAGCGTTTGATTTTTTACCCTTTTTTGCTTTTTGTAAGAAATTCTTACGCTTTCATCGTTCGGATTCTTCCGAAGCATTTTTCAAGAATTTGTCGGTATAACTTACCGAACTGCTCGTAGCACCAAGCTTTCAATTCTTTCATTTCATTAGGCAATAAAGATTTTAATGCCTTTTTAAGCTCTTTTTCAAATAAACTGGCATCAAAACTGACCTTTTCAAGTATCATTTTGATGTAATCTAAGGCTGTAAGGTTCATAGCTTTCTATGATTTTTAAATAATGTGATGGGTTAACGTTGAAAACTAATAAATCAAAAGTAATTTATAATCTACTGGTTATCAAAGAATAAGGATTAAATTGATGTTAAATACTTATCAATTTTTAGGTGTGTTAGTGATAAAAACTCAGTTAGTTTTGAAATAGCTTTGTTAAAATGAAGCACCTTTCAATAGTTAATTTGTTTTCCCAGAAATAATCTACGCTGAATCAATTACTTTTGTGATTCAATTGTGTATATTTTCTGAGTTTTTGATGAATACCATCTAATAACGTCCCAACAAGAGTTAATATTTTATCACACCCGAAAAATAAAAACGTTGAAAGTTAATAAAAAATATATTACTATTTCAATATTATTTTGCCTTTTTTTGATTTTTTCAGCAAAAGGGCAAAATTCTGATGTCTCTGTGGTTTTTGGAGAAAAAAATATTACTCTCGCAGAACAACTCACGATTACAGCGGTAGTCAGTAATGTAGGCGAAGGGCAGAATCCTGATTGTAAATTTCCAGAAATTCCAAACTTTAAAAAAACGGGAGTTTCCAAGACTAAAAACACTTCTATTGTTAGTGGACAGAAAATTATTATCTGCAAGATTACCCAAAACTATAATCCCACGCAGGAAGGAACTTTTAAACTGAATAATCTAAAAGTTTTGGTCAATGGGGCAGAAGTAAAGTTGGAAAATGGGATGGTTGTGGTAGCAAATGCTTCTGAAAAACCCAAAACTGGCGACGATGGAGAAGAAGATTTCTCTGATTTTGTGGAGGGTAAAAAAACAGAATTTATAGAAGTAAAAGAGGATGTTTTCTTGTCGCTGACAACGGATAAAAAAAGTCCTTATGTCGGAGAAGCCTTCAATGTAACTTTTGCGTTTTATGTAGCTGAAAGCAACGGTGCAGAACTGAAAATTGATAAATATGAAGTTCAGATTCCAGAGATTATCAAGAAATTAAAACCTGAAAACTGTTGGGAAGAAAACTTTGGTTTGGTTGAAGCCAAGGAGCAAGACTTGGTCATTAATGGTAAAAAATATCATGAGTATAGATTTTATCAGGCGACCCTATACCCACTTAATAATCAGGCAGTTAAATTTCCATCTGTTACGCTAAATCTCTTGAAATTCAATATTTCTAAAACAGGTGAACGCAAACCAGTGTCGGTATCTTATAGTACAAAAGCCCTGTCGGTTCAACCCCGTGAGTTACCTCCGCATCCCTTACGCCAGCAAATGTCAGTCGGGGTTTTTTCATTAAAAGAAAAAGTAAATCAATATAAAACAAATACAGGTAAAGCCATTGAATATCACCTTGAAATTTCGGGAGATGGCAATGCTTCAACGGTAAAATTGCCAGATGTAAAGAGCGATAGTTTGTTTGATTTTTATCCGCCCGAAGTAAAGTCATCAGTTCTTCCACAAGGAAGTAAGGTTATTGGTACACAGGCATTTACGTTTCAGATTATTCCTAAGCAAGCAGGTAATTTTGAATTGGGCAGGTATTTTTACTGGGTTTATTTCGACCCAAAAAGAGCAAAATACGATACATTACGTTCTAAAATTGCGATTAACATTGTCGGAGAAACAATAGAGAGTATCGAAGCCCCAAGTACAGAGGGTTCGATTTATGATGGCATCGAAAACGTAGCCACAGTTGCTAATGAAATCAACTATTCAACCATGATTCGTGGACAAGCTAATATCCTGATAGCCATTATGTTATTAGGAATGATTTATGCTTTTTGGCAAAAGAAAAAGTAAGTTTTAATAATGAATAAAAAGCTAACAGCCAATTGCTGATAGCCAAAAGCTAATAAATAATGAGCAGTTCTTACGGTAAAATATTCAAAATCAGTACTTTCGGAGAGTCCCACGGTGTAGCAGTTGGTGTAATTATAGATGGTTGTCCAGCAGGGATTGATTTTGACACAGATTTTATACAAAGTGAATTAGACCGCCGCAAACCAGGGCAATCACGAATCACGACACAACGCCGTGAAGCAGATGAGTTTCAAGTACTTTCTGGTATTTTTGAAGGCAAGACACAAGGTACTCCCATCGCAATGGTTGTGCATAATGCAGACCAACGTTCAAAGGATTACGCCCACATTGCCCAACAGTTCAGACCCTCCCATGCAGACTATACGTATCAAGCAAAATATGGTACAAGAGATTACCGTGGCGGCGGACGAAGTTCTGCCCGTGAAACCATTGCCAGAGTAGCGGCTGGGGCAGTAGCGAAGATGATTCTGAAAAAAATTGGGGTAAATATTCAAGCGTATGTTTCACAGGTTGGAACATTGAAACTAACAACGCCCTACCAAGAAATGAACCTCGCTTTGGCAGAAGAAAATGCCGTGCGATGTCCAGACCCAACGATGGCACAAACGATGTTTAATTATATTGATGAAACTCGCAAAAAAGGAGATTCAATTGGTGGCATTATTTCGTGTGTAATTACAGGTACACCCATTGGTTTGGGCGAACCAGTTTTCGATAAACTTCATGCAGAATTAGGCAAAGCAATGCTCAGTATCAATGCCGTAAAGGGCTTTGAATATGGTAGCGGATTTGAGGGCGTAGAAATGTTAGGTTCTGAACATAACGATGAATTTTATATTGAGGAATCAGGAAGAGTAAGGACAAAAACGAATCTTTCGGGGGGAATTCAAGGTGGAATCGCTAACGGAGAAGACATTTATTTCAGGGTTGCATTTAAACCTGTGGCAACAATTATGATAGACCAAGACAGCGTGGACTCAGAGGGAAATGCCGTTACGGTTTCGGGCAAAGGTCGTCATGACCCCTGTGTTGTACCCCGTGCTGTACCAATCGTAGAAGCAATGGCAGCCTTGGTTTTAGTAGATATGTATTTCAGAAATCATGCGTATGGAAAATAATGATTGAGTTATTGAATGATAGAATGAGTGAACGGACTTCCTCCCAATGATTTTCACAGATGAATATTTCATGCAATTAGCTCTGCAACAAGCAGCAATTGCTTTTGACGAAGGCGAAATACCCGTCGGAGCGATTATGGTTTGTCGGGATACGATTATTGCCAAAGCCTATAATCAAACTGAAAAGTTGAACGATGTAACAGCCCATGCCGAGATGCTCGCTATTACTTCGGCAGCACAATATTTAGGAGCTAAGTATCTGAAAGACTGCACGTTGTATGTAACCCTTGAGCCTTGTGTGATGTGTGGTGGAGGCATATTCTGGTCACAATTAGGTCGTTTAGTGATTGGAGCTTCAGACGAAAAAAGAGGATTTCTTAGACTCAATCCCTCTATTATTCACCCAAAAACTGTGGTAGAAACTGGCATTCTCAGAGAAGAGTCCGAAGAATTACTGCACAGATTTTTCGCAAAACTACGAACTTAATGAACGTTTTGTTAGTTTCAAAAATGTAGTCACTTAGGAATGAGTTAAAAATAACCTGTAACAATTTAACTTAGAGTTATAGAGAATTAGAGTTAATATTTTGCCTTTTCTCTAATCCTCTATACCTCTAAGTTTCACATGGGCGAAATCTTAGTTTGATTTCGTTATAAGTTATCTTTTACCTGTTCTTTAGCTGTGATTTTTAAGTCTCAATTTAATCATAAAGAAATACAATGGCATTCGTATTAAATCCCCTACCTTACGCAAACGATGCGTTAGAACCTCATTTTGATGCAATGACGATGGAAATCCATCATGACCGCCACCATAATGCTTACGTGACCAACCTAAACGCTGCCCTTGCAGGAACAGCCAATGAAGGCAAGTCATTAGAAGAATTAATGGCGAATATCTCTTCATTAACTCCAGCGATTCGTAATAATGGCGGTGGACATTTCAACCATGATTTGTTCTGGTCAATTCTTTCGCCAAATGGTGGAGGCACTCCTGTGGGAGCTTTGGCAGATGCAATCACTGCGAAGTTTGGTTCATTTGATGCTTTCAAAGACGAGTTCAAGAAAGCCTGTATTACTCGTTTTGGTTCGGGTTGGGCATGGTTAGTCGCTAATGCAGATGGAACAGTAAGCGTTTCTTCGACACCAAATCAAGACAATCCTTTGATGGATGTTGCAGATGTAAAAGGTACGCCAATCATCGGTTTAGATGTTTGGGAACACGCATATTATTTGAAATTCCAAAACAAACGCCCAGATTACGTAGATACTTTCTGGAACGTAGTTGACTGGAACGCAGCAGAAGCACGTTTCCAAGCAGCACAATAATAGCTCTATTTTTCAACAAAAAGCCTCCATGCGTTGTGTATGGAGGCTTTTTTGTTTATATCGAATTATAATTCATGATAAAATAAATTATGCGGTGAATAGGGAGATTATTTTCCGCATTATCAAAATTGAATTATTTTGGAAAGAATACCCTTTTTTGGAAAAGAGCCAAATAAAAAAGCCTTCATACGTGCTGTACAAAGGCTTTTTTCGATTTTTTGCTCCCTCTCCTGGGCTCGAACCAGGGACCCCATGATTAACAGTCATGTGCTCTAACCGGCTGAGCTAAGAAGGATTGTTGTTAATCGTGATGCAAAATTACGCTTTTATGACGTATCCTGCAAATGATTTTTTGAAAAAATATAAAACTATCTCCAAACCGTTTGATTATCAGTTTATTACAAATACAAAAAAAGCCCCTGACTCATTGAGTCGGGGGCTTGGTCAATCTCTTAGACGAATTGGTAAAGGCTATCGCTGTAGTACTACCTTACGAGTCGTGGCTCGGGTGTTGGTGGATAGTCTCAGGAGAAAGGTGCCTTCTGACAGGTGACGAGTGTTGGCTGTGACCTGTGTATTGTGGTCTGCTGGTACTTCGCCATCGAATAGTTGAAGGGTTTCTTTGCCGTTAATATCAAGCAACGTAAGGCGGGCGTTACCTGTCTCTGGGAGGGAAAATTCTACTACTAATTCATCCGAAAATGGATTCGGAAATATCGTTAATACTATGCCGTCTTCTTGTTCTGAATCAATGCCCAATCTTGCTCCTGTGATTGGAAATGGCGATAATACACAACTTGGTACCACTTCTACAGGGGCATTTGGATAGTCTGGTGTTTGCCAGCCTACGGCAAAATTGTCGCCCCCTGCTCCTTCTTTATGAAGTCCTTCTACATAGTATTTTTTACCTGCAATCAAGCGAATAATTGTTGATTTCTGAGAAGGATATTTGTCCCAAACTCTTGAATTTGTCCAACCTACAATACTTGCTATTTTTACTTTATTGGCTGGGTTTTCGTCGGTACTTAAATAAAAATCACTAAAATCATCTCCCGAAACCCAGAAAGTATAATTACCTGTCAAAGGTGCAGTGATATACCCACGATAACGGTCACCGTAATAATCGCCTGCATTAATTGGTCCTTCAAAAGTTTTTACTGAAGTAATCGCATTAGGTTTCTTCGTAACTGGAATGGTAGAAACATCCCAACCTTGAATATTTGTCCAGACTTCTCGTGTTAATGAACCTCCTGTTTTATTCAAACATAAATTTGGTTTTACAATAACTGTTACTGTTCTCGTAATCAAGACGTCGTTGTAAACATTACTATCTGTTGGTTTAAAATACGCTGTTAGTATCTGTGTTCCAAGCGTGTTCATGGCTGTACCTGCCACAGGAGAATATGTCCATGTGCCTGACACACGGGCAGTTGCACCTAATTGTTCCGTTCCAAGTAATGTTCCTTGAACAACATTCTGAGGTTTTGTCCAACTGACAGTTGGCGTTTGTTTACCAAAGGTATCAAATGGAGAAAGTACAGAAGCTGGTATTACTTGTACAGTAGCCGTTGGTGCAGACGGTAACTGCCAGCCTACTGCTAAGTTATCCAATCCTCCTCCTTCTTTTTGTAGAGCCTCAATGTAATACCGCTTTCCTTTCGTGAGTGAAATACTTACGGATTTCTGAGAAGCATATTTTGTCCATTCTCTTGGAGAAGTCCAACCATTCACAGAAGCAATACGAACTTTATTATTAGGATTTTCGTCAGTACTTAACCATAAATCTGAATTATCATCAGACGAAATCCAGAAGGTATAATTTCCAGTTTCTGGCACACATACGAACCCACGATACCTCGTTCCATAGTTATCCGCCACATCAATTTGACCTTCAAAACGTGTCATGACCATTGCACGGCTACTTGGTGTTTGATTAGTTGGAATGTTAGAAGTGAAATTACCCGTAATATTATCCCAATATTCTCTTGAAATATAACCAATGCCACCTGTACAATCTCCCGCTTTTGCCAAAACATTAATCGTCTGGCTTCCTGTTACATTATTATAATTCGTCTGGTCAGTTGGACTAAAACTTACATTCAACGTTTGATTATTGCCTACGCCCAAAACTGTTCCTGATGCTGGGTTATAAGTAAATGTTCCTGCTACGTTAGCTGTGGCATTTAATTGACTATTTCCTAAAGCAGTTCCTTCTGTAATATCAGCAGGTTTTGCCCATGTGATTACAGGATTTTGCTTCACTTTCGACAAAACATTAATCGTCTGGCTTCCTGTTACATTATTATAATTCGTTTGGTCAGTTGGGCTAAAACTTACATTCAACGTTTGATTATTTCCTAAGCCCAAAACGGTTCCTGATGCTGGGTTATAAGTAAATGTTCCTGCTACATTGGCTGTGGCATTTAATTGGGTATTTCCTAAAGCATCTCCAACGGTTATATCAGCAGGTTTTGCCCATGTGATAATAGGGTTTTGCTTCACTTTCGACAAAACATTAATCGTCTGGCTTCCTGTAACATTATTGTAATTGGTTTGGTCAGTTGGGCTAAAACTTACATTCAACGTTTGATTATTACCTACGCCTAAAACGGTTCCTGATGCTGGGTTATAAGTAAATGTTCCTTCTACATTGGCTGTGGCATTTAATTGGGTATTTCCTAAAGCATCTCCAACGGTTATATCAGCAGGTTTTGCCCATGTGATTACAGGATTTTGTTTAATAATTTCTTCTGGATATGGCGACATCACTGTTCCAGGAATCACAGTAATCGCTCCTGTTGGGTTACTTGGTAATTGCCAGCCTACTGCCAAATTATCTCCACCATAGCCTTCTTTCATGATGGCTTCGATGTAATACTTTCTATCTTTTAACAAACTGATAGTCAAAGACTTCTGAGTTGGAAACTTGTCCCATTGTCTCGAAGCCGTCCATTCATAGATATAGGCAATTTTCGTTTTATTGGCTGGGTTGTCGTCCGTACTGAGGTACAATTCTGAATAATCATCAGATGAAATCCAGAAAGTATAATTCCCAGTTTCTGGTGCACATATATAGGCTCTTATCCGAGAAGCGTAGGTATCTGCCACGTCCGTTGGGATTTCAAAAAGCGTAACTTTATCCGAACGATTTGGTGTTTGATTTGGAAAATTCCCTAAATCATTATTTCCGTCTAAACCTGTCCAAACTTCCTGATACGCATATCCTTTTGCCGTACAAATAGTAGTAGTATTTGGAATCGCTGAAATTTCTGTTCCACCATTCCAAGCTGAACCTTTACGGACATATACACGGAAGAAATATTTTTTATAAGGATTTAATCCTGAGACAGTTATCGCATTAGCTGTTCCATCATAAACAACTTTTCCACCTTCAAAAGCAGAACCATTTCCACCAAAGTCTGCATTGGCGGTATAGGCATTGCCGTCTCCCGTGGGTTGCCCGACAAAGCCTGAGCCTTCTTTGGCAACTACAAAAACTTCATCGAAAGAAGCCGTTGGGTTTGTCCAAGATAAATCAACTGCATTGTTTTTTGGCGTTGCCGCTAAATTCTTGATATTCAATGAAGCACTATTACAATCTGGATAAATTTTCACAGAATCCTCCGCTACTAAACCTCCCGAATCAATCACTTTCAGCGAGAACATATAGTAATACGTTTCACCGTCGCAACCCACTGGCGAAATCACCGCCGAGGCATCCTGCGTAGTAAGTGCTGGTTCTGTATGTTGATGATTGTTGTGTCTAAGGGTCTGTCTCCATTCGTATTTCAAAGTCGAATTTGCCTCTTGTGCATCCGCAATGTTGGCTCTAAGATTCACTGTTGAAAAACCATCCAAAGTATATTTTCCATTATCTGCTGGACTCGTGATTTTTACAGTAGGGGCAGTATTGTTCAATGAAATAGCCTGCGTCTTTGAATCTGTAAGTCCCTTATCATCAGTTACTTTCAATGTTATAGTGAACGACCTTATACCTGTCGAAGAAAAGACATGACTTACGTTTGCAGTAGTTTCTTTTGGAGAACCATCTCCAAAATCCCATTCATAAGAAGCCAATTTTCCTTCTGGATCAGATGATTTATCTCCCTTGAAATTAACTGTAAGTGGCGAATTTCCAAAGATTTTGTCGGCTTCAAGAACAGCTTTCGGAGGTTGATTTCCTCCATAACTTACTCGGTTTACAGTTCCCTTGGCAATGTCTGTATAAAAAATTGTTCCGTCTAAAGGATTCTGGGCAACGT
>JAAFJL010000129.1 GCA_013298865.1 Cytophagales bacterium
TAACAGCCACAAACTTTTTGGGACAGCCACTGATGTCAGTATATTTTATCACAATATCTATACAAAATATCGTGTTGGTTTGTCCCAAAAATTTCAATAATCAAATTATCCTAATAATGTTCAATGAAGATTTATTTAAACCAGTGAAAAAATGAGTAGAAGAAGAATAGAACCGTTTTGGTCGGTAGATAAACTGATTGGTATTTGTGCGATTGCAGTCAGTTTGGCTACATTTGGTATTTATGTTTATCAAACACATCTTATCCAAAAACAACAAAAAGCCTCCGTTTGGCCTTATATTGAGTGTTATGTAAACTATACACCCCAAACAGAAGGTAAGCCCAATTATCAGTTGGTCATCAGAAATAAAGGAGTTGGTCCTGCGGTAATAAAAAATATTAAGATTGATTATTTTGGAATAAAACATAATGGCGACCCAAATGATGAGTTTCTGGAAAAACTTTTTGGTAAAGAGAATGTTCCTAACGTAATTACAGGCTTCGCAAATGGTTCCGTTTTGCCTGCAGGAGAAAAAGTGATTCTTCTGGAAGCCTCCGAACCCGAAAAGGTAGCGGATAACTTCTTTGAAATTTTTAAAGCTGCTAAAATTTCTATTTGCTATACTTCTATTTATGGAGACAATTGGACTACCGAAAAAGAAAAACAACCCGTAGAATGTGAGAAATGTCAATAAATCAAGGAGACGGAAGGAAAGGAGATGGGAGAAATGGAAATACAAAAAAACCTAATTGTAAAATCAGTAACTTAATAACCTACCAAATAATGTATGAATCAAAAACCAAAATTTTGGAATGCTGATAAAATTGTGTCTTTCTCTGCAATTTTGATAAGTTTAGCAACTATGTCGATTTATCTTTACCAGACACATCTTATCATAAAGCAGCAACACGCCTCAGTAATGCCTTATTTGATGGTGGGACCTTCATCATTTAATGATGGTCACGTGATGATAAATTTGCAAAACAATGGTCTTGGTCCTGCATTTGTCGAAAAGTTAAACGTTTATTATCAAGGCACAAAGTATGAAGGTTGTGATTTGGCAGTTTTTTTTATGCGTCATAACAAAAAGGATACTATTCAATTAGGATATAGTAGTATAATTGTTGGTCAATTAATTCCAGCAAATAAGAATATAGAAATGCTGGTAATAAGTGATAATAAAAAGGAGGCTGATAAACTTAAAAAATATTTTTGGAATACAGACAAACCTATTGAATTAGAAATTTTTTATTCATCTATTTACGGTGATAAGTGGAAGATGAGGGGGAACTTTACTCGTCCAGAAAAAATAGACGATTAAACAAACTAAATGATTGAAAATTTCGTACTTGTAAAAGTATGCGTAAACGAAAATCATCAAAATTGATATGAAAAAAATTGTACTGTTTATATTTTTCTTGGGTTTTTCTTTTTTTGCAAAGGCAACGCATATTGTTGGGGGCGAAATTGAATTGATTAAGCTAACAAATGTTTCAGGTTCTACCCATAGACTGAGTTTGAATCTATATTTTGATGAATTGAACGGGAATTTTCAGGCGGAGGATGCTTCAATAAAATTAGGTATTTTTAGTAAAGTGGGGAACGTTTTTATTGGTTATGCTATTCTACCACGAGTGATTTCCCAGACCATTCCTTTTACAAACCCAACGTGTGTTACCAATAATACCGTAAGAACAAAATATATTCGGTACAGTACAGACATTGTTTTGGGAAGTCTCGAATTCGGTGACCCAGGCGGATATTATATTGTTTGGGAAAGGTGTTGCCGCAATAATATCATCAATAATATTCGGAATCCACAGGCTGCTGCCTCAGTTTTTTATTTAGAATTCCCTCCAGTCACTCAGACAAACTCCTCTCCCGTTTTTAATACGCTCAAAGGCGATTACATCTGCTTAAATCAACCTTTTGTATTTGATTTTGGTGCAACAGATGCCGACGGAGACAGTTTGGTTTATAGTTTAGTGACACCTTTGAATGGATTTGCAACCTCCGCCGCACCAAATCCTGATTTGCCACAAGGCAGTAGCAATTACCCAGAAATCACTTGGTTAGCAGGTTTTGGTCCAAATAATGCCATTCCAGGAAGACAACCTCTGAGAGTTGACCGAAAAACGGGAGTTCTCACGGTTACGGCTGGACAATTGGGTTTGTTTGTTTTCTGTGTGTTAACAGAAGAGTATAGGAAAGGCAAAAAAATTGGTGCAGTTCGGCGGGATTTTCAATTAAAAGTAATCGAATGTCCCGTGAATAATCCTCCAAAAGTTGTGCTGAGAGAAAGGAATAAGACCGTTAATTACAAACCTACCGAAATCATTACCATTAAGCAAAGTGAGTTAAAAAAATGTATTACTCTGAAAATCACTGACTTGAATGTAAGGCAAAAAGTAAATGTAAAAATTCAACCAGTCAATTTTACTAATCCCAACTTTACGATTTCTCCAAACCAAACAACAATTTTATCAACCTCTGATACCCTGCAAGCAGATTTATGTTTTGGAGAATGCTTAGATAGTTTTGACGGTAAACCACTGATTTTTAATGTAATTGCTTTTGACGACGGTTGCCCACAGCCATTGTATGATACCTTACAAGTAAAAGTTTTAGTTGAACCTGCATTGAATCAAAAACCAGAAATATCAACGGATTTACTTAGTCCGAGAACATCAATTGACATTGGTAAGACACTAAAATTCAATGTATTAGGAACAGATAAAGATAATGATGAGATTAAAATTGAGGCAAAAGGTAGAGGTTTCAACTTAGGCTCTGTTGGTATGAATTTTAGTGGTGTTTCTGGAAAAGGAAAAATTACCTCTCCTTTTACGTGGACACCCGTATGTGCAGGTATAAGAAAAGATGACTATATCGTTGATTTTATCATCACGGATACTCGCTGTGGAAGAAACATAAAAGACAGTATTTCTGTAACGATAAAAGCAACGCCCATTCCGAGTAAACCACCCGTTATTTCGAGTTCTTTAAGTAAACAGAATAGAGTTTTTGAAATAGTTTTGGATGGAACAGACAAGCAATCTATCCGATTTGATATGTTCGGAAAAGACCCCGATAACGACCCTATCTTGTTGTATGCCAGAGGATTAGGTTTTGACATCAAAACCGTTGGCATGAATTGGACTGATAAAAATGGCATTGGTTCTATAAGTTCTCCTTTTACTTGGGATATTGATTGTAGTACTTTAGGAAAAAATAACGAACAGGTTTTTGTGGTGAAATTCACGACAGAAGATAATTCTTGCAATCCTGACAGATTTGATACACTTTCCGTAAAATTTGTCGTAAAAAACAAGATTATCAATTATGATTTCAAACCTTCAAATGTAATTACACCAAACGGAGATGGGAAAAACGACTTTTTCTCAGTTGGAAATTTACCAGAAAATAATTGCTTTGAAAAGTTTGAATCAATTGAAATTTCTAATCGTTGGGGACAATCAGTTTTTTCTTCACAAGACAGGAAATTCCAGTGGGGAGCAACAAATGATAGTGTAGGATTATACTATTATTTTATCAAATTCACCTCAAGAAGTTTTAAAGGTTGGATAGAGGTTCTGAGGTGACTTTAATGTTGGATTTGAGTAAAAAGTTGAAAGTATTTTTGCCAAATAATATCCCGAATACTTTCAGCTCATAGACTTTCAACTTTTTACAAAAACTCCGATTTTCTATAAACCTTGCAATGCTGTTTGTACTGCTTGAAAATTAGGAATATCACCAGCACTTTCCAAAACCTCTGTATATTGAACTGTCCCTTCTGTGTCCACTACAAAAGCAGAACGTTTGGAAACTCCTTTCATTCCCAATACAAAATTTTCGTACAATGAACCATAAGAAGCAGAAACTTCTTTGTTAAAATCTGACAACAGATTGAAAGGTAATTTCTGCTCTTCTTTGAATTTTTCCAATGTGAATAATGAGTCAACCGAAATAGCAAGAATCTCTGCATTCAGGCTCGAATATGCAGCGATATTGTCTCGCATTTCACACAACTCGGCTGTACATACGCCTGTAAATGCCAAAGGAAAAAATAGAACAACTACATTTTTACCTTTGTAGTCAGAAAGGCTAACTTCTTGTTTTTCAGAGTTATAGAGTTTGAAATCGGGGGCTTTATCGCCAATTTGTAATGCCATTGTATGATATTTTTTTGTTTGAATTTTAAAATTAGAATTTATTCCAAAACTGGTTCATTTACCAAGTTTGTAAATTTAAGAACCAGTCCATCTTCTGCTAAAATTGTATTAGGAAAAACAGTTTGTGCCTCCTCTAAAAGTGGAGAAACGTCTTTATATCTTGAAGAAAAATGTCCTATTATTAATTGTCCGACCTGAGCAGCTTTTGCAATTTCCCCTGCTTGTTTTGCCGTAGAATGATTGGTCTGAGTAGCCCTTGGCAATAACTCATGCAAAAAAGTTGCCTCATGATACAAATAATCTACTCCTCGAATTATATCAATAATTGGTTCATGAAATTTGGTGTCTGAGCAAAAAGCATAAGAAATAATATTCGGGGCTGGCGTTGTATATTTTTCAAAACTATACAAAATTGTGCCATCTTCATTCACTAGATCCTCACTGTTTTTTAATGCTTTTATTTGCTCGACAGTAATATCTTGGGGCTTTAATTCCTTGATAATGTTACGTTTACGAGATTTTTCCTTGAATAAAAAACCACAACAAGGTACACGATGAACCAAAGGAATTGTATGGACAGTCACATCTTCGTTTTCAAATAATAGATAGTGTTTTTCGGTCTCTGTTTCTACAAAATGAATTTTAAAATTAAGCCAAGTACCCGAATGTTGAAACTGCAAGGTCAGAATTTCGCTTAAACCTTTTGGTCCAAAAATATATAAATCTTCAGTCCTTCGGTGCATTGTCATGGTTGAAATTAAACCAATTAACCCAAAGTAGTGGTCTCCGTGCAAATGAGTAATGAAAATATATTTTATCCAGCTTGCTCCAATTTTATTTCTCAATAATTCAAACTGCGTACCTTCTCCACAATCAATCAAATAGCCTTTATGCTTAATTAAAAGATAGTGAGCGGTATTGTTTCGAGTCAAAACTGGCGTGGCAGAACCCGTACCTAAAATAGTTAATTCAAAATTCAAATCTCGTTTTTGTAAAAGGGTGAAATGTGTATGTAGCTTTTTAAGTAGTTGTCAGTTTTAAGACAATAATTTTTTAGGTTAAAAAAACAAGTAACTGATTAATAACAAGTTACATACTTTTTTTGCACTTAAAATAACAAAACTATTTTTCAACAAATACTAATAATCTTCTTCTTTTCCGCCTTCTGAAGAACCGCCATAATCAAATTCATCATCTTCATCGTCTTGAAAATCGTTTTCTAATTCATTCAAGTAAACAGCTTCTACTGCTTCCTCAACAGTAGGCATAATGGTTAAATCTTCGATTTTAGCACCATCTAATTGATAAATAATTTCTTCATTTTTAGTAACTATTATCAAAAGTCCTAATTCATTCAGACAAATCTTATTGGCTTTTCTGATGATAGAAATTCCATGACCATCTAATTCTATTACTGAATTAAATTCAACGATGATATTTCCATATCCTACCTTGAATAATTGTCTGATAACTTGCTCAAAATCTGAATGGTTTTCTTGAGTGAGTCCCTCCTCTTGTAAATGAATTAGGGCGTACTGTTCGTTTTTTTCTAATTTAAAATCCATGCTTAAAAATATTAATGTTTAGTTTGGGAGGTTGTTTTGGGAACTGGAAAATATCTATTTTCAGGATTACAGATTACTCAAATACTGTAATACATTTTTTTCTACTCGATTAACTATTTGTTCGGTATCTTGTTTTTCAAATTTCATACCAACTACTTTTTCGTATAATTCTATATAACGTTCAGAAATCTGTGTAATCCATTCGTCAGACATTTCTGGAACAGTTTGCCCTTCTTTTCCTTGAAAATTATTGGCTATTAACCATTCACGTACAAATTCCTTTGAAAGTTGCTTCTGTACCTCGTTTTTATCTTGTCTTTCTTGATAACCCTCTTGATAAAAATACCGAGAAGAATCTGGCGTATGAATCTCATCAATCAAAATAATTTTGCCATCAATTTGTCCAAATTCGTATTTTGTATCAACCAAAATAAGGTTTTGCTCAGCAGCCATTTCTGTTCCTCTTTGGAATAATGCGAGGGTATATTTTTCTAACTCGGCATATTCTTTTTCAGAAATCAAGCCTTGTTTAAGAATTTCTTCCCTTGAAATGTCCTCGTCGTGTCCTTCGTGGGCTTTTGTTGTTGGGGTAATAATTGGGTTAGGCAGCTTATCATTTTCTTTCAAACCTTCTGGTAAAATTACTCCACAAAGTATTCTTAAACCAGATTTATAAGTTCGCCAAGCATGACCAGCCAAGTAACCTCTTACAACCATTTCAACTGGATACGTTTCGCATTTTAGACCTACACTCACATTGGGGTCTGGGGTAGCGATTAGCCAATTGGGAACAATATCAGCCGTAGCTTTCAAAAAATGTGATGCAATCTGATTCAATACTTGCCCTTTGAAAGGAATGGCTCTTGGAAGTACTACATCAAAAGCGGAAATCCTGTCTGATGCTACCATAAGTAACTGGTTTTCAAAAGAATAGACATCTCGAACTTTACCTCTATAAAAAGCGGTTTGTTGTGGAAAATTAAAATTTGTTTCTTTTAAAGCGTTCATTTTTGATGTTAGATGTTCGTTTGTCGATGTTTGATGTTCGTTAATCGTTTTTCGATGTTCGTTTTTCGAGTAACGAACATCGAAAAACGATTTTACATGGCTTCAAGGACTAAAGCTGATGCCCCGCCTCCTCCATTACAGATTCCAGCTACTCCATAGCGACCACCCTTTTCGTGTAAAACATTGATTAAAGTTGTAATAATTCTTGCTCCAGATGCTCCTAAAGGATGTCCAAGAGAAACTCCGCCTCCGAAAACATTCATTTTTTCATGGGAAACATTCAATATTTTTTCAAACGCCAAAGGTACAACAGCGAAGGCTTCGTTTATCTCAAAAAAATCAATTTCTTCGGTGGTTAATCCTGCACGCTTGATGGCACTTGGAACGGCTAAAGTTGGAGTTGTTGTAAACCAAGCAGGGTCTTGTTCTGCATCTGCAAAGCCTAAAATTTTTGCAATAGGTTTCAGACCCAATGCTTTCATTTTTTCTTCTGAAACCAAAATCAATGCAGAAGCTCCATCATTTATAGTTGAGGCATTTGCAGCAGTTACAGTTCCTGTTTTTTCAAAAGCAGGTTTCAGCATTGGAATTTTATCGAAAAATACATTTTTGAACTCTTCGTCTTCATCAATGACTAAAACGCCTCCTTTTTTTTGTGGAATTTCAATCGGCACAATTTCATTTTTGAAATAACCATTGGTTGTTGAATTCGCTGAACGCTTGTAAGAATCTATGGCATATTCGTCTTGTTGTTCTCTCGAAATTGCGTATTTGGTGGCAGTTCTGTCTGCAAAAAAGCCCATAGCACATTGGTCATAGACATCTAAAAGTCCATCTTTTTCTAAGCCATCTACCAATGTTGCAGAACCATATTTATAGCCAAATCTTGCTCTGGGAACGTAGAACGGAGCATTTGACATACTTTCCATTCCTCCTGCCACTATAACATCTGCCATGCCGAGCATAATACTCTGGGCAGCATACATAACAGATTTAGTTCCAGATGCACAAACTTTGTTGACTGTCGTACAACGTACATTCGGAGACAGTCCTGCGGCTAATGCTGCAATCCGAGCAGGGGCTTGTCCAAGATTGGCAGAAACAACATTTCCCATAATTACCTCCTCAATTTCATCCGCAGAGATTCCACATTTAGCCATTGCCCCTTTGATAGCAATACTACCTAATTCTGTTGCAGAAAAACCCGATAAAACTCCCCCAAAGCTCCCAATGGGCGTTCTTACGGCAGAAACGATATATACATTTTTCATGAATTTTAAGTTGTTAAATTTTAAGTTGTTGAGATAGAAGTTGTTGTGTTTTAAGTCAAATCGTTGCAACTTCTACCAACTTTGACTGATGGATGTTTCTTTTTTGTGCATTGCATTTTGTCTCTGCTGGATGTACTGAGTATCATTGTTCTTCATAGCTTCCAAAATCATTTTTGCTTTTTCGGGCGTGAGTCCGTAGTCCTTTAAAGTCTTTAACATTTGTTGTTGAGAATCATTCTTTTGCGTTTCCTTTTTAGATTGTTCACTTTTAGACTTGTCTCCTTGTTGTTCTTTATCTTTTTTATCTTTAGGTTCTTCGTCTTTCTTTGGAGGATTTTTCTTGTTATTATTTTCTTTTGGACGATATAATTTTTTGGCTAATTCATAATCAAATCTTGCCTGTTCGTTGTCAGGTTTTAGCAAAACTGCCATCTTGAAATACTCAATTGCTCTTGCAGAATCACCCTTCTGACAAGCCAAATACCCTAATTGCTGATTAGAAACCGAAGCAATACTTGGATTGTTGATTTTTGTCAATTTACTATAAATTTTTCTTGCGTTCAAGGTATCCTTCGCCTCGAAAAGTGAATGTGCCGTGTTGAGCAAAACTTCTGGTTTTGGTGCAAAAGAATTCACGGAAACTTTTTTGTAATGAACAGCCGCAAGCTGATAGTTTTTTTGATAAAATGCAGACTCTCCTTCAACTTCTGCTTTATTCCGAGCAGACACCTTTTGGTAAGAGGTATTATCCAAAACCCAAATTAAAATATATAGTATGATTTGGTTCATTATTTACAATTGAAAGGTTTTCACCGTAAGCAAAATGTCAATTCCCAACAAAAATAAGGCAATAATCAGAAAGTAGAAGTATTTATTTGCAGTAATCATGATTTGCCTTTGGTCAATCACATTATTTGAAAGCTGGTCTATCTTGGCTAATATCTCAGCTATATTTCCCTGTAACGTACTGATTTCTAAGTACTCACCCTGAGAATCTTTGGCAATTCTTTTCAAGGTTTCAGGAGCTAATTTTGTTACAACAATATTTCCTTTGGCATCTTTTTTATATTTATCTCCTTGTCTAATTGTGATTCCATTTTCTGTTCCAATCCCTACAACAAACAAATTAATCCCTTTCTTTTTAATCGCACTGATGACACTATTGTCGTATTTACCGAAGTTTTCTCCGTCACTAATCAGAACAATTGTCTTAGATTTATTATTGGCTGTCCGAGTGTTCTTGGTCATTTTCGTTAACGCCAATTCTAATGCAGGAATCAGATTTGTGCCGCTTTCAGGTAATAAATTAGTGGAAATACTGGTTGTAAAAATATTTGTAGCGTTTCTATCGAATGTCAACGGTGAGAGCATGAAGGCTTGTTCAGAAAAAATAATAATTCCGATTCTGTCACCTTGAAAATGTTCAATCAACCTATTCAGCTCAAACTTAGCTTTTTCGAGCCTACTTGGTTGAATATCAGAGGCATCCATAGATTTTGAAACATCCATTAACACAAAAATATCTTTTCCTTGGGCTTTCACGGTGCCTTTAATATCACCAAAAGAAGGGTCTAACAAACTCAGAATCAACAATGAAAAATATACAGTTCTTAGCATTAATTTCAACACAAGTGAGCGAGAAGTGGTATTTAATTTATTGGCAATCCACAAAACCCGTCCTACATAACCCAAATATATAGCTATGAATAAACCTATAAACCAAAATTCAAGTGTGTCAAGAGACTGATTAATATTCATGTACGATTTTTAGAATGGGTTAAATATTAATACTAAATTCATCAATTGAGGGCAATAATCAAAATTCAAACAAATGTTAGTGAATTAATGGGGGTAAAAAAGTTTAAATTTGTCTCAGGATAAAACATAAAGCCATGAAATCTTTACAAACCCTTTGCCTTGTTGTAATCACTGCATTTCTTTTAACAAGTTGTGCAAGCCAAAGAACTTATACTAAACTTCATCCTATTGATAAAGAAGTAATCTTTGAAAATGGAAAAGAAATCGTGAAAGATGAGAAAGATGGCTTGAAAGTCGTTTTGTCGCATGATGGTTTCTGGAAAAATTACATGGTTTTTGATGTCGAGATTTTCAACAAATCTGACCAACCTATTACTATCACTCCCAAAAATTTCTTTGTGATTCCTTTAGATGTGAACAGAGACAGCCTTCGTAGTCAGGACGGCAAGTATATCTACGAATATCAGGCAATTGAGCCTCAAGAAAAAATGGCAATTATTCAAAGTGAAATGCAAGAAGCTGATGCCAGAATTAAGAGAGCCAGAATTGTAAATACGGCACTTTTTATTGGTGGATTTATCGCAATTTTAGCTTCATCAGGTGGAAAATCAGAAAGTGCTTGGCGAACTGCAAGTTTAGGAGAAACAGCAATACAAGTCGCTCAGGTTAAGCGAGTGATAGACCATGAAAATTATTATTCTAAAATGGACAATTTGAATAGCGATGCCAATACTTGGGCAAACGAGGAATTCAGAGCTACAACTTTAGCCCCAAATTCGTCTATCAGAGGTGGTGTTTTTATTGAGAAAAACTTGAATGCAAAATTTCTCCTACTCAAATACAATACGCCAAAAGATGCCATTCATTTTACTTTTGAACAGGTAAATAATAGCTTTTGATTGAGTGTTTTTGTGGTATGACTAAGACGAATGGAGGTAAATTTAGTTTACCTCTAAGAAATTCCTAAAATCATAATATTGATAATTTTCCAATGTTGATCAATTTTTTTATAATAGATTAACCGTTGTTTTCCCCATCTATCTTTGTCATTTCTTGCAGATTCGTCTTCATATATCATTAGACCAGCATCTTTAGTTTTATTCAAAAACAACTTAGAAAAGTAAATGACCCCTATCCCAGAATATACATCCTTCTTTTTTGCCTTCGATAATGGCTTTATCTTAAAAGTACAAGCATGAAACTGTTCTATTTGAAGATTTTCTTGTAGTTGACTTAATGTATCCTCGACAACTTTTTTATCATCAAACACTTTGCTTATTGTTGTATCGACAAATGAATAACCTCTGATTCCAAAGTAATATTTTTTCTTTAATAATTCTAAAGCATCGGAAGATTTGCAAGTATCTGCGATATAAACTGTCCTAAAGTTAGTCGAATCTCCAAACAATTTATTTTGAAGTTTCATGTTCTCTGTTTTATGCTTTTCAATATTTGTTGCTTCATCCAGAGATTCATCGTTTGTTTCGTATGCTGTTTTTCCTAAATAAGCATTATAAGAATGTTGCTCAACGATTTGAATTAAGATTTCATTGTATATCGCTGTTTCAATATCTGAATGATTACATTCACATTCCTTGTATTTGGTCTTGCAAGACACCAAACCTATTATTAAAATTAAAAATGTTGCTTTCATTTATTGAATCTACGTTTTATCCTCCTAAAACACTTTACTCTGCAAACCTTGTCGCAAAAATTTGATTTCCTGAATTGGTCAAATAAATAGTGATTCTCTTTTTTTCTTTTTCTGATTTTAACAAATCTGAGTGGATTTTAGCAAAATTTGGCTGTTTCAAAGATAGTTTATAAATTCCTGCAAGGGGCATTATCCCTACCAAATACTCATCATTCCGTAACTGAATACTCGACACGATACTTTCTTCTGAATGTGTTATATCCGTGATTTCATGATTTTCGGTAGCATATACTCCCAAACTTTTTTTTGAATCTAATGATTTTTTGCATTGCTTCAAGCAATAGTCATAGTTCGGATTACTTTTCAGAATCTGGTATTTTTCATTTGATTCTATCGTTGCCTCTGCATAAGAATCAAAAACGATTATTTTTAGCACTAAAATTATCTTGAACATAGTTTGAATAAAATTTCGTGTTGTTACAAATATAAAAACAATTCATAACCAGTACTAAAATCAACCAAATGAGTTAGTGTTCGGATGAATGGTTTTTTATTGAAATAATAAATTCCCTACCTTTGAACGAAAATTTAAGCATTTGTTCAATAATGGAATTTACTAAAAGCACTCGTCTGGATGCACTTCGCTACGATATTCGTGGTCCTGTTTACGAAAAAGCCCTCCAATTGCAGCGTGAAGGCTATAAAATCACTTCTTTGAATATCGGTAATCCCGCCGCTTTTGGCTTTGAAACGCCTGATGAAATTATTCATGACATTATCATGAATATCCGTAATGCTCAAGGTTATGCAGATTCTCGTGGACTTTTTGCCGCCAGAAAAGCAGTGATGCAGTATTATCAAAGCCGTGGCGTAAGAAGTATTGACATTGAAGATGTTTATATCGGAAATGGGGTGAGTGAATTAATTGCGTTGGTCATGACTGCACTTTTGAATAATGATGATGAAATCCTGATTCCTTCGCCAGATTACCCACTTTGGACAACCTCTGTTGGTCTGGCAGGCGGAAAACCCGTACATTATATTTGTGATGAAGCCTCCGATTGGAATCCTGATTTAAAAGATATTGAATCGAAAATTACCCCAAAAACTCGTGGAATTGTTTTGATAAATCCGAATAATCCAACAGGGGCAGTTTATGATAAATCAATTGTTGAAGGCATTGTAAGAATTGCCGAAAAACATAAATTGATAGTTTTTGCAGATGAGATTTACGACAAAATTTTGTACGATGATGCCGTGCATTATTCTACCGCAGGAATGTCCGAAGATACGCTGATTGTAACTATGGGTGGAATGTCTAAAAACTATCGTGCCGCAGGTTTCAGAGGAGGTTGGATGGTTTTGACTGGTGCAAAAAGCAAGGCAAAAAGTTATATCGAAGGTTTGACATTCTTGGCAAGTATGCGACTTTGTGCCAATGTGATTACCCAATACGGAATTCAAACGGCTTTAGGAGGTTATCAGTCTATTAATGATTTAGTAACTCCAACAGGAAGACTTTACCGACAAATGGAATTGTCTTATAACAAGTTGATTGAAGTGCCAGGGATTACTTGTGTTCGTCCGAAAGGGGCGATGTACCTTTTTCCAAAAATAGATTTAAAGAAATTTGATTTTAAAAATGATGGAGATTTTGTCTTGAGTTTATTAGAAGAACAACGGATTTTGGTGGTTGGTGGACAAGGATTCAATTTCAAGAAAAATGATCATTTTAGAATTGTTTTCCTACCACATTTAGAACAACTAAGTTTGGCAATGGATAAAATGATTCAACATTTTGAAAATCATAGAAACTAATGTTTTTGATGTTCGGTTTTCGATGCTTGTTTTTCGATTTTTGAGGTTAGTTTCTCATCAATAATAAGTGACATTTTTTTTATAATCGACACTTTTAATTGGATAAATTGATGATTTTAAGGCTAATAGCCTAATGCCTAATGCCGACAGCTACTTATTTCCTTCTCATCTTTCTGAAAATGAACATTTTCTCATTTTTTATGTTTATTTTAAGAGGTTTCTGCAAAAGTGCTGAAACCTCTTTTTTTTATTGCCGAACTCATAGAATGTTATCGGATAAACTGATGACGATAAAAAGGTAACTGTCCATGAACATTGAAGCATCTTCTTCTATCTTGAACTCACGTCGTTCAAAATTATTTGTATTTCTTTTTGGTGTATTTCTGTCGAATGCCGTTGTGGCAGAAATTATTGGTGCAAAAATTTTCTCTCTCGAAGCCACACTTGGGTTTCAGCCACTTCACTTAGACACATTTTTAGGTATTTGGGACATCAATCAGCCTGCTGGGGCTTTAAATTGGCCCTTCGTATTTATCACTTCTGATTTGATTAATGAATATTTTGGAAAAAAAGGGGTTCGTCGGGTTTCATTTCTTACGGCAGCTTTCATTGCATACAGTTTTATTATCATTTACGGTGCTACCAAATTAGCCCCCGCAGATTTTTGGATTGATGTAAATAAAGGCGATGATAATTTTAATATTAACTATGCTTTTGGCAAAATTTTCCGACAAGGTTTAGGAATCATATTAGGTTCATTAACTGCTTTTTTGATAAGTCAGATTTTAGATGCCTACGTTTTTCATTATCTACGAACAAAAACTGAGGGCAAAAAAATATGGCTGCGTGCCACGGGTTCAACATTGGTTTCGCAATTAATTGATAGTTTTGTTGTGATTGGAATTGCCTTTGTTCTATTTGGAAATTGGACAATAGAACAATGGGTATCGACATCATTGAATAGTTATTTGTACAAATTTTTTGCTGCAATTGTGCTAACACCATTTATCTATCTTGCTCATAATCTGATAGATAAGTATTTGGCTGGCGAAAAAACCGAAGATTAGTTATTAGACTTTATAAACCCAATTTAACAAAGATGATACACGAAAAACTCATTAAATATTTGCTTCAAACACTTCCAACAATGTCGGAAGAAAAGGCTTCTCAAATTTCTGAGAGTTTTCAACAAAAGGAAATTCCGAAGAATACTTTTCTGATAGAAGAAGGTAAAGTATGTTCAGAATCCCACTACATCATAGAAGGATGTTTGAGAATGTACACACACGATACTGATGGCAATGATGTAACTACTGCGTTGTATTCAGAGGGGATGTTTGCAAATGATTTTTATTCTTTTTTCAAGCGTATTCCATCTTCCGAAAATATGATTTCCATGACAGAATGCACAACATTATTCATTTCATTTGAGCAACTTCAGGTCAACTTTCATACAATTCCAGAATTTAGAGAGTTTGGTAGAATGTTACTAATCAATAACGTTGCAATGTTGAAAGAAAGAATGTTGTCTATGATTCAAAAAACAGCTGAACAACGTTACGCAAACCTGATGAATACCAACCCTGAAATTTTTCAATGTATTCCCTTAAAAAATATAGCTTCATATTTAGGAATTACTGATACTTCCTTGAGTAGAATAAGAAAGGAGTTTGCTAAAAATAAGTAAGCGTTTACAGATTTCCCTATGTTGATTGATAAAAAACAGGTATAATTGTACTATATTGTCAATCTAAACATTAACGCTATGGAAAATTTCATTTCACTTCTCCCTGCATGGGTTTCAGTTTTATTTATATTGTCATTCTTGTCGGCTATGTATTTAATTGCAAATGAGATTAAATACGCTGCCATTGATGCCCGCCTTCCCAAAAACAAACCCAATAAACTTTTTTGGGGTATCATTATTTTTTTTGGTTTTTATCTTGGTTATGCCTCTATAATGTCGCTAACAGGATTTTTTAGTGGAAATAGTTTCCCACCAAAGGCATTGCTTTTCACGACAGTCCCTTTTATGATTTTCATGTTTACAGTAATTTTAAACAAGCCTTTGTATTGGAAAGTTATTGATAATATGCCTTTAGAAAAGATGGTTGGTGTACATATTATAAGATTAATTGGAGTCTTTTTTTTACTGACTGCTTATTATAAAGTTCTGCCAAATCACTATGCTTTAATGGCAGGGATTGGTGATATTTCAACAGCAATTGGGTCTATTTTTGTTTCAAGATGGATTGTTCAAAAAAAATCGTGGAGTAAGAAAGCAACCATTATTTGGAATATATTTGGACTTTTAGACATTATTGCAGTGATTATTTCTACTATTCTAACAAGCAGATTTTCAATAGATAACAATACTCAGGGAATTACTGAAATTGCGAAATTTCCACTCATTTGGATTCCAGCTTTTGCACCAGTAGTTATTATATTCATGCACATTGCAATCTTTAAGAAATTGAAACGCTAATCAACAAAAATGCCCTTGCAGACTGCAAGGGCATTTTTTTAATCTACCACATCAACAGAAACCATCATTTCTAATAATTGAATTTCTCCAAATTCTGAAGCAAAAGCTACATCACTGGCATCTCTCCCGTAAGCGAGAACAACTCTGTTTCCTTTCGGTGTTTCTTGTGTGGCATCAAAAGTGTACCATTTATTGCCAATATATGCTTCAAACCAAGCGTGTAAATCCATTGGTTTTAGTTCGTGAAGATACCCAACGACCATTCGAGCAGGAATATTTAGGCTTCTGCAAAGTGCCATACAAAGGTGGGTAAAATCTCTGCAAACCCCTACTCTATTTTGACTTACTTCAAATGCAGAAGTTGAGGAATTTGTTTGTCCATATTCAAATCGTATATTATCTTTTACCCATTGACGTATGGCATCAACTTGGTGATAACCCAACGGTAAATTATTGGTAATTTCGATTGCAAGATTTGATACTTTATCAGATTCACAATAACGGCTTGATAACAAATAGATTAGGGTGTTATCTGGTAGGTTTTCGACAGGCACAAAATCAGCATTAAAATTGACTTCGATTTCATTTTCTACTTCTACAATTGCCCAAGTATTGATTTCTAATTTCCCAATCGGGCTAATCATACGTTGACATTTATTTCCATAAACATCTGAATAATAATGAGTTGGCAAGTTGGGAGTCAATTCATATTTTTCATCAATCACAATTTGTCCACCTGAATTTTGTGGTCTAAGCAATAAAATCAAAGGAACATTTTCTGGAGATTCATAGAGGAGCTGACAAGCAACTTTTAGCTTCATTTCAGTGGTTATTTGTTTGAATTATGAGATATTTTAACGAGAATATTG
>JAAFJL010000013.1 GCA_013298865.1 Cytophagales bacterium
TTGCGGCGATTTTCTCTAAAACTTTTTTACCGACGGCAGTAACTTCTTGCCCAATTCCGTCTCCTGGGACTACTAATATGTGTTTTTTCATTATGATTGAGTTGTAGGACACAGAGTCTCTCAGAGTTTTTCACAGAGTTACACAAAGGTTTTACTCTGTGCTACTCTGTGAAAACGTTGTGTAACTCTGTGTCCAAAAGAGATTACATGATTAGTCTTTTGATACCATCTTTCAAACTTTTTGTGTTGAAATTTAGTAAAAGTCCTAATTTGTAATTCCCTAATTTTAAGTATGTTAAAGTTTGAGCAACGTGTAAATCACTAAGTGACTCTACTGATTTTAATTCGATTACTATTTTATTTTCTACTAATAAATCTAAACGATAACCTTGATCTAAACGCACTTCTTCAAATACAAGAGGAATAGGTTTTTCTTTTTCTACTTTCAAACCATTCTTTTCTAAGCGATAAGCCAAACACTCTTTATACGCACTTTCTAAAAGACCAGGTCCGAGTGCAGTATGTATTTCAAAGGCTTGTTTTAGAATAATTTGAGATAATCGATTTAGTTCTTCTATGTTATCGTTCATGATTTGTGGTTTTTAATGGAAACAGAGTCTCACAAAGTTTTCACAGAGTTTCAGGAAGGGTTTAAAATACATTGCGAAACTCTGTGAAAAACTCTGTGCGACTCTGTGTCCTAAATTAAGTTAAGCATCTTTTGCGTAGCTTGAATTGCTGAGACAGTCTGGTCGGAGTCCAATCCACGTGTTTTAACCGTTTTTTTATTAATCTCCCACGAAATAATCGTTTCACAAAGGGCATCCGTTTTTCCTCCTGGTGGGATTCTTACGGTGTAATCTGTCAGTTGTGGTAGTTCGATTCCTTTCTTTTCGTAAATCTTTTTCAAGGCATTCATAAAGGCATCGTATTGACCATCGCCTTGGGCAGATTCTTCAAAAACTTCTTCGCCAATTTGTACTTGTAGCGTTGCCGAAGGTTTTAGATTTTTGGAATGTGTCAAAACGTAATTCAGAACTACGACCTTTTCTTCGATGGCATTGCTGTCCAAAACGTCTGAAATGATGTAGGGCAAATCTTCACGAGTAACGGTTTCTTTTCTGTCCCCCAACTCGATAATTCTTTGCGTAATTTTCTTCAAATCGGCATCTGCCAAGGTGATTCCTAATTCCTGCAAATTCTTTTCGATATTAGCTTTCCCCGACATTTTCCCCAAAGCATATTGACGTAATCTACCAAAACGTTCAGGCATCAAATCGTTGAAATAGAGATTGTTTTTATTGTCGCCGTCGGCATGGATTCCTGCGGTTTGCGTAAAAACGTGTTCTCCTACGATGGGTTTGTTGGCTGGTACTCTTACCCCAGAGAAAGACTCCACAATTTTGGTAACAGAATAAAGCGAATGCTCTGATACAGAGGTACTTACTTCGGGCATAAAGTCGTTCAAAACTGCAATCGTACTTGCCAAAGGGGCATTTCCTGCCCGTTCGCCCATGCCATTTACGGTTAAGTGAAGCCCATGTACACCTGCCTTGATTGCTTCCATGACGTTCGCAACACTCAAATCATAATCGTTATGAGCATGAAAATCGAAGTGTGTTTCGGGGTAACGTTTTACGGTATTATCCAAAAACTCAAAGGTTTCTCTCGGAGTTAAAACACCCAACGTATCTGGCAAAAGTACTCGTTGGATGGGCTGTTTGGTCAGAAAATCTAAGTATTGGAAAACATATTCGGGTGAATTTCTCATTCCGTTACTCCAATCTTCTAAATAAACATTGCATTTGATGCCCTTTGAACGTGCCAAAGTGATGACTTTTTCGATTTCGGAAAAATGCTGTTCTGGCGTTTTTTTGAGTTGGTGCGTGAGGTGATTTAGAGAGCCTTTGGTCAATAAATTCATCACCCTCGCCCCTGATTCAATCATCCAGTTGACAGAAGTTTCGCCATCTACGAAAGTCAGGACTTCGATTTTATCTAAGCAATTGTGTGCGGTTGCCCATTCGGTAATTTTCTTAACGGCATCAAATTCCCCCTCAGAAACCCGTGCAGAGGCAATTTCTAACCTATCGACCATCACTTCATTCAAGAGCAATTGGGCAATGGTCAGTTTTTCAGAAGCCGAGAAGGACACCCCGCTGGTTTGTTCTCCATCACGAAGGGTCGTGTCCATTATTTCTATATGTCGCATATTGGCTTTCGGCTGTCGGCTGTCGGCTGTCGGCAATCGGCTGTCGGCTGTCGGTTATCGGCAATCGGCAATCGGTTGTCGGCTTTCAGTTTTTTTAATGACTGACCTCCGAAAACTAATTACTTATTTGCTAATAGCCGATAGCCGACTGCCGATAGCTGAAAGCCAACAGCCAAAAAGCTATCCTAATTTTTGAATTAAACTGTATAATTGTTTTTTAATAGAAACAATTTCGCCATAAAGATTATCATGTTTTTCTGGATTCAAAAAGTGTAAATCTCTTGAAAGAAGAATCTGATATTCTAACTCGGAAGCTGAACCATATGCTATTCCTAAAAATCTCGCAAAATCTTTTTCACTACTTTTCCCACAACCCTCTGCAATATTGGTAGGAATTGAGGCACAAGCTCTCCTCATTTGAGAAATAAGTCCAAACTTTTCCTCACTTGGAAACTCTTTCGTTACTAAATATACTTCCAGTGTTAATTTATGACTTTGTTCCCAAACATTATATTTTCTAAAATCACGCATTTTTTGGCTTTCGGCTATCAGCAATCGGCTTTCGGCAATTGATGACAGTTTTGTTTAAAATTTAGTAGTTTAAATTGAGTGTTCAAATAGTATCGTTCCGTAGCAATTAGCCGAAAGCTGACAGCCGATTGCCGAAAGCCGACAGCTAATAAAGACTCTTCTCTGCAAATGCTGCAATTTCACCTTTCATGCTTTGAAGGTAATCAATATCATCGAAGCCATTAATCATGTTATTTTTCTTATAACCGTTGATAGTGAAAGATTCTTTTTCGCCCGTTGCTTCAATCGCAACCGTTTGTTCTGGAAGATTTACTTCAATAATTGCCTTAGCGTCTGACTCAATGGCAGTAAAGATTTTATGTAAAAATTCTGGTGAAACTGTTACAGGTAAAATCCCGATATTCAAGGCGTTACCTTTGAAAATATCTGCAAAGAAACTCGAAATTACACAACGAAAACCGTAATCATAAATCGCCCAAGCGGCGTGTTCACGACTTGAACCTGAACCGAAGTTACGACCCGCTACCAAGATTTTTCCTGAGTAGGTTGGGTTGTTCAATACAAAGTCTTGTTTTGGAGAATTGTCGTTATTATAACGCCAATCTCTAAATAAATTATCGCCAAAACCCTCACGTGTTGTTGCTTTCAAAAAGCGTGCAGGGATGATTTGGTCAGTGTCCACGTTCTCGATAGGCATCGGAACGGCAGTGGACGAAAGTATGGTGAATTTATCGTATGCCATTTTTTTGGGCTTTTGGCTCTTAGCTTTTGGCTTTTGGCGAAAAGTTCGAGAGCCAGTGTGATTTTAAAAGTTGCCTTTGGCTCTTGGCTATTAGCTTTTGGCTTATAACCAAGAGTCGGTTTATTTTAGTTTATCTATTAAATTTCTTAACTGTTTTCTTAATATTACTATTTTAGAATTCATTTCAGTATATTCCAACTCATTTATGTAAGAGAGGTCAAAACTTAGTAATAAGAGATACTCTACCTCGGTAGCAGAACCCAAAGCTATTATTAAAAATCTCCTAAAATCTAAATCTGTTTCACGACCACATCCCTCAGCTATATTAGTAGGTATCGAACTGACGGCTCTACGAATCTGACTGGTAATTCCATACAATTCCTCTTTGGGGAATTTATGTGTCAGTTTATAAGTAGATAATGTCAATTGATGTCCTTCTTGCCAAATTGTATATTTTTTGTAATCTCTCATTTTTTTGGCTTTTAGCTATTAGCTATTGGCTTTAAGCATTTGGCTTTTTGTTTGTAAATACTTTTTTGGTGATAGCTAATAGCCAACAGCTAAAAGCCAAATGCTTAAAGCATAGTCCTCGGGTCAGTAACAACCCCAGTAACCGCCGCAGCTGCCGCAACCAATGGCGAAGCTAAAAGCGTTCTTGCTCCTGGACCTTGGCGACCTTCAAAGTTTCTGTTTGAGGTTGAAACGGCATATTTTCCCGCAGGAACTTTGTCGTCGTTCATCGCCAAACAAGCCGAACAACCTGGCTGACGAAGTTCAAAACCTGATTCAGTCAAAATATCTAAAATACCTTCTTCCTTAATCTGAGATTCTACGATGTGCGAACCTGGCACCAACCAAGCCGTTACGTTATCCGCTTTTTTACGCCCCTTCACGATAGAAGCAAAAGCACGGAAATCTTCGATGCGACCATTGGTACAACTTCCCAAGAAAACATAATCAATTTTCTTTCCGATGATTTGCTCATTTTCAGCAAAACCCATGTAGCCCAATGATTTTTTATAACTCGCCTCACCATCAATTACATCGCCCGACAATGGAATATTTTGAGAAATTCCCGTTCCCAAACCTGGGTTTGTTCCGTAGGTGATTTGTGGTTCGATATCGGCTGCATTGAAAGTATATTCTTTGTCAAATATAGCTCCATCGTCTGTTTTGAGGGTTTTCCAGTATGCCAAAGCTCTGTCCCAAGCCTCACCTTTTGGTGCTTGGTCACGACCATTTAGGTAATTGAAAGTCGTTTCATCAGGGGCAATCATACCGCCTCTTGCACCCATTTCGATAGACATATTACAAACCGTCATACGTCCTTCCATCGACATATTCTCGAACACATCACCCGCATATTCCACGAAATAACCCGTTGCACCTGCGGCAGAAAGTTGAGCAATGATGTATAAAGTAACGTCTTTTGGCAATACACCTTTACCCAATATACCATTCACGTTTACCCGCATTTTCATGGGTTTTGGTTGCATAATGCACTGCGAAGAAAGCACCATTTCCACCTCAGAAGTACCAATTCCGAAGGCAATTGCCCCGAATGCTCCGTGCGTAGAAGTGTGCGAATCACCGCATACAATCGTCATGCCTGGGAGGGTGATACCGTTCTCTGGACCAACTACGTGAACAATACCGTTTTTGGCGTGTCCCAACCCCCAGTGCGAAATACCGTGTTTGGTGGTATTGGTTTCCAATTGCTGCAATTGATTGGCAGAAAGTGGGTCTTGTACAGGTAAATGCTGATTAATCGTTGGCGTGTTGTGGTCGGCAGTAGCGAAAGTACGCTTGGCATACATGACCTCAATGCCACGATTTTCGAGACCCAAGAAAGCAACAGGACTTGTTACTTCGTGGATAAAGTGGCGGTCAATCAGAAATACATCTGGACCATCTTCGATTTTACGAACAACGTGTGCATCCCACACTTTGTCGAATAAGGTTTGTTTACTCATATTTTTTGTGTTTTTATTCTGTTTGTAAAATGCGTCAGAGACGCTATGCCATTGCCCGCCCCAAATTGGAATTTGGTGCGAGCGGGGTTATTTAGTTTTTTTATCATATTTGCCTGCAAACATCATTTCATCATCATAATCATTTCTTTTCGGAATAGAACTTTCTATGTATTCTAAACATCCTTCTTTCCAATCTATATCTTGGTTCTCAACATACATTAATAACTGTGTTCCCCACTCAGTTAGATGTAAAGGATTATTGGATAAAACTAAATTTAAATTTGATATATACTTTAAATCTGAGTTATCAGGTTTTGTAGCATTCTTCACTATTGCTAATCCTATAATCATAAATAAATGAAAAAAATTAGTACAAATAATTCTACGATTGCTTTCTTCAAGAATTGAATTTTCAATAAGTTTTTTTGTTTTTAGAAATTCAATCCACTCAGGTATTTTTTTACCGCCAATTATTTTTTCTTTGCCAATCTCCTCTAAAATACTTTTCAACTCACTATTTTCCTTACTCAAACGAGCTAATTCCTCTGAAATAGAACTATAATCAGTATCATCAGCTTTTACCCAACCTTTTAAATTATCCCTTCTACTCATTTCATTCAAACTTTCACCAACGGCTAACTTTATATCTTTCAAATCTTCTGCAAATTTTACAATTTTAGTCAAAACTGTTGTCTTGAATTCTTGGAGTTTACTAAGGTTATGAACTTCTTTGAAATCTTCAATTTTTGCACCTTTTTTCTTTGCTTTTTTATCCGTCAAATCATCTTTAATTACAATGGCAAAAAATGGTTTTCCAAGTTCAATAGCATATTCATACTCTAACTGAGTATAGCTTTTGCCACTTTTGGGTTCAATTGAACCATAGCGTCCACCTACAATAAGCATATACACATCCGATTCCTCAATCCAATCTTTTATGATGTTCCATTGACTTTCATCCCCAGCTTTAAATAATTCCATACCCGCAGGAATATGCCCAGCATTCAAAATTGCCTCAACTGCCGATTGTCTTTCTTCCTTCAAATCAATGAAAGTTGAAGAAACAAAAACTTGTAATTTTCTCTTTTGCATAGTTTTTGTAAATGATAGATTTTATTGCAAAAATTAAACGCTCGCACCAAATTCCAATTTGGGGCGGGCAATGGCATTGCGTCTCTGACGCATCTACCTAACTTCGCTCAATGGTATTACGTCTCTGACGCACCTACCCAAACAAATCAGTAATTTCAATAATCCCTTTTTTACGACTATAATTACGGGCAGAACTATATAAATATTCTTCTGGGTACTCCACAATCCCCATTCTAACTGGATTATCGTGAATATAGTCTAATTTCTGATGGATAAAATCTGCCGTGAGACACTCCTTTGCATGATTACCTGGTTGCCAAAACTGATAATGCTCATGGCTACTTTTGAATTTAGCATTCCATTCAAACTTATGCAAGAGCCATTCTTTTCTACTTTCTGGCTCTGTTTGAACTGCCTTGATGATATTATTTGCAGTAAATCGCTTAAAATCTCGGATAATATCACCTAATTTTTCCCTTTCTTCTGCCTGAACCAATAAATGTAAGTGATTGGTCATCAGCACCCAACCATAAACAATCAAACCTTTTTTTTCTTGGCAAAATTTTAAAGAATCTGCAATAATGTCTTTGTAAACTGGTCTTGTAAAAACATCAACCCAATCCACAACTGTCATTGTAAGAAAATACGTTTCTTCAGGGTTTTTTATAAAATATTTAGTGGATGCCATTTTATTTGTGTTCTGCGTCGGAGACGCTATGCCATTGCCCGCCCCAAATTGGAATTTGGTGCGAGCGGTTATATTATTTTATTTGTGTTCTGGGTCAGAGACGCTGTGCCACTGCCCGCTCCAAATTTGGAATTTGGTGCGAGCGGTTATATTATTTTATTTGTGTTCTGCATCAGAGACGCTATGCCACTGCACGCCCCAAATTGGAACTTGGTGCGAGCGGTTATATTATTTTATTTGTATTCTACGTCGGAGACGCTGTGCCATTGCCTGCCCCAAATGTTGGAATTTGGTGCGAGCAGTTATAAAATTCAACTCTACAAATTTGCAAAATCTATCTCATACCCACATACCGCCAAACGCCCAAACAATAGCGTTTTTGGTTCACCTTCCAAAATTGGGCGTAAAACCGTATTTTTCTTTGAATGCTTTGATAAAATGGGAGACACTCTCGTAACCAATTTCCATACTGATTTCGGAGATGTTCTTTGAAGAATTTTCGAGTAATAAACGGGCGTGTTCCAATCGTTTATTTTTGAGCCAAAGGGCTGGAGTTGTATTGAAATCTTTCTGAAAATCTCGCTTAAAACCTGACAAACTTCGTCCTGAAATTCGAGATAATTCACTCATTGACAGTGGTTTAAGATAATAGCTATTCATCAGAAACTCTAAATCTGCTTTTTCTCCTTTGTAAAGTCCATAAAGTAAATTTCGTAGCTGGTTTGAGGTGTCTATTTCTAATAAATGTAGTAAAAGTTCTTGTAGTTTTAGGTGTAAAAAATGGTCGAGATATTGTGTTTTTAGTCCAAAATATGGAAAAATTGATTCCGTAAATTTGTTTAGACTTTCGGTTATTTCCAGAATCAATAAAGGTGGAACAACTTGCGGATTTGGGTTCTCTGCTAATTTTTCTTGCACAAAAATCTCTAAATGTCCACCTACAAATTCCTTCAATAATTTCTCATTAAAGAAAAAAACGAGGCTTCGATACTCTTTATTGATTGCCTCTTGCATGATATAATATCCACGCCTGATGAAAACAATGTTGCCTTTTTTTACATGAATTTCTTGCTCTGGAGTAACGAATTTTTTCTCTCCTTCCAAGACAAAAATCAGGGCGTGTTCTTCAAAAAATACCTCATTCTTGAGCGGAGGGTCTTGGTTTCGGTAAGCCACAAAGGTCATGTCTTCAATCTTTAAAGACTGAAATTCGCCTGCATGAATGAGAGAAGGGACACGAATCATGTTACAATTAATCTATTTTTTTCTTACAAAGGTATCAAAACAGCGACTTCTGTTCCCGAATCTTTTGCGGTTTTCAATAAAAATTTTCCTTGTAAAGTTTGTGTCCGTTTTTGCATATTTCGTAAACCATAACGCCCTATTTGTTTACTGTTTTTATCGAAACCAATACCGTCGTCACTGATGATGAGAGCTATATGTTCTTCGGTCACTTTAACTAATACCGTAATTTGCTTTGCCTCCGCATATTTGACGGCATTATTGATGCCTTCTTGACAAATTCTGAATAGATTTAGGGCTTGCCCAGTTTTCAAAATTTGTTCGGTATCTCCTTCTGTTTTTACGATAAATTGCGTGGTGTCTTCCAACTGAAAGAACTGATTTACAAGCACTTGGATTTTTTCAACAAAGGTATTTACCGAAATATTTTCTTGATTGATTACCCAAAGCGTTTCTCGTAAGGTCTGCATGGTATCACGGGCGGAACTCGCAATAGTTTCTAATTGATTTTGCAATTTTGGAGTATCGGTTTCAGAAGATTTTCTTGCCACAAAATCCAAACTCGAAATCATGTAGGCAATCTGAGAACCAATATTATCATGTAAATCTCGGGCAATTCGTTCTTTTTCGACCCGTCCTTCGTACATCGCTGAAAGGTACTTTATTTCTTCCGCAGACCGAAGACTTTCTTGGCGTTCTATACCCAATTGAGCTTCATAATTTTTGCGTTGTTCATCGTTTAGTTTAACGTACAATTGTTGCTGTTCTACCTGTATTTTTTTGAAACGAATCGCCAATCCAATGCCCAATACTGCTACTTCAAAAACCGAAGAAGCGTCTGTCAGAAACCATAAATCTGGAGGTAATAATTTGGTCAAAGTTGATAGAGTTGTTACCAGCATTAAGGGTGTAATACCTATAATATACAGCCAGGCAGGGCGATAACCTGACTTTGCTGAGACAAATAACATGGTAAACAATAACAAAATACTTCCCATCAGTGGAATGGTATAGAAGTATTTTATCAGGAATAGCATGGTCTCTATCGAAGACCCAAAAGCAAAAGTAGGCAGCAAAATCAAAAAAGCTACCAGCGTAATAATGTTAGCTGAATAAAATAAAAATGGATGATTTTCTTTCGTGAAATTCAGAAAAGACCTTGTGAATTGTAGGTTTAATGTCACAGAAAGAATCGTAAAAAAACCTTTGGACTCAACACCCGTAAGCAAAGAAGGACCCGTTGGGAAGATTTGATTCAAAAAACCTTCGAGCGTCATTTGGGTTAGCATTAATGAAAATACGTACAAGCCATAGTACAAATAAGTATGTTCACGAAGAAAAAAATAGAAGAAAAGGCTAATAATCGAAGCAAAAAATAGACATCCGTACAGTCCGCCCCAAGCTAAAGTTTCGTTTTCCATCCATTCACTCAATCTTTGTTCAGCCCAAATTTTCAGTGGCACTTGCAAAACATTGTAGCGATTATACGCCCTAATATAATATTGGTAGGAAGTGTTGGCTTCGAGAGGTAACTTGAAAACAAAATTACGATAAGCAACTTCTCTTTTAATAGAAGGTTGTCGCCATGTAGTTTTCCAAGATTTAATAATTTCAGGCTTGGCTGAGGGAGAATTTTTTACCAGAAAACATTGTAGCGAATCTATGAACGGATAATCTATTTCGAGAAAAAAATCTTTATTTACTTCTGAAAAAATATTCAACTTCAACCATTGAAAACCATTACCTCTTCCTAAATTATTCCAGAGATTATGGTTATCTTGGAAAATAATCTGATTATTTTCTGCTGAAATAATTTCAGAAATCTGCTTTTCCCCTGCTTTGTCAACATACAGTTTTGTACCGCCCATCAAAGTCACTTTTTCGGTCTGGGCTGTCAGACGAAAAGTTTTTTGTGAAAAAGCAGTAATTCCAAAAAGTATAAAAAATAGCAAGAAAATATAACGCATCAGTGGTGATATTTCGATATTCGATGTAAGTTTTTCGATGTTTGGAGTATGATAAAACGCTAAATATCAATTTTTTACTCACAAAATTACAATAATTTTTAGCTTTCATTCCACGATTTAATAAATCATGATACAATAGACTTCAATGAAACAAAGCATGAACTTCTGTCCACAATGTGGCAATAAATTAACTACCGAAACCAGAGATGGCATTGAAAGAATCCAATGCCCCGACCAACAAGACTGTGGCTACGTTTTTTGGAACAATCCTACACCAGTTTTAGCGGCAATAGTTGAACACGAAGGCGAAATTATTTTGGCAAGAAATGTCGCTTGGCCTCCAGAATGGTTTGCCATTATTACAGGTTTTATGGAAGCTGGCGAAACACCCGAAGCGGGCATTCTTAGAGAAGTAAAAGAAGAACTAAATCTGGAAGGAGAAATTGTGGAATTGGTGGGGGTTTATGAATTCATGCGGATGAATCAGGTCATCATTGCGTATCATGTACGAGCAACTGGCGAGATTCAGCTTTCCGAGGAACTCATTGATTATAAACGAATTAAAGCCGAGGACATCAAACCTTGGCCCATGGGAACTGGACAAGCCGTAAAAGATTGGCAAGCAAAAAGAGGTATTTTTAATGAAACCGTTCAGTTACCTGGGCGGAGATAAAGATTTGGATTAGTATTTTCAGAACAAAAAAGAGGTCAAACATTTCTGTTTGACCTCTTTTTATTTTAAATATTTCCTAAAATTAATACCCAGGATTTTGCTTCAAGGTTGCTGTTCCTTCTTTGGCACTATTCAAGATTTCATTTTGTGGAATTGGGAAATATTCGTGCTTTCCCTTTACGAATTTTACTCCTTTCAAATAACTACGTTTGCTTTGCTCAACGTCCAAGTAATCATTCATTACTTTATCGACTACGTTCCAACGAACCAAATCAAAATAACGGTGACCTTCCATCGCTAACTCGATACGAGTTTCGAAACGTACAGCTTTTCTGGCTACGTCTTTGTCAGTCCAAGCGGCATCATAAGTGCCAATTTTGTAATTAGCGGAATTTACTCCAGTACCTGTTTTCACGAAACCGTCTGTATTAGCGGCTCTGGTACGGATTTGATTTATCAGTGTTCTGGCTCTTTCTAAACCTCCAATTTCAACTTCACATTCTGCCAACATTAATAATACGTGCGAATAACGAATCATGCGGTAGTTGTTGGTATTGAAACGAGGATTCGCCGTTGTGAATTTTCCTACATCACTTCTGTAGGGAACATTTTTCTTTGGTGAAAATGGTCCTGCATAACCTTGGTCACGAATATAAACCGATGAATGCAAACCCCAGTCCAAGAATTGCACACCTTGACGACCAACAGTCCAGTCCAAACGTGGGTCAACTGTACCTGTGTAGGTAGAAGAATTTAACCCTGGAATGTCAGTTTTATTAAAATCATCCATCAATGGTAAACCTTTATCGTCTGTTTTGAAGGAGTTCACCAAATTCTGAGATGGCTGAAAAAATCCGCAACAAGTCGTCACTCCACCACCATAAGGGTAGTTCAGAGTAGCTCCACGATTTCCATTATTATTAATTGGAGCACCATCATTAATTGAAAACTGCACTTCCAGAATTGACTCCTTATTATTATTGGTTTCAGCACGGAAATTATCATGGTATCTTGCCATTAAAGTATATTGACCACTTGCCACGATGGCATCAAACACCGCCTTTGCCTCCGTAAATTTTCCTTGAAACATATACGTTTTGCCCAATAAAGCTCCTGCTGCCCATTTGGTTGCACGCCCAGGCTCACCTCTCCAAGTTGCAGGAAGGTTGTCATAAGCAAACTTTAAATCTTCTGTAATATTGGGCCAAATGTCTTTGTCATTGCTCAATTTTGTTGAAGCTGGATCGGCTGGATTATAAATTTTCTCATCAATATAAGGCACCATGTTAAACATTTTCTTTGCCTCGAAATGATAATGTCCTCTCAGAAAACGTGCTTGGGCAGTCGCCTGAGTTTTTTCTAAATCACTCATATCTGCTGCATTCGGAACGGCTTGTAAAACATCATTAGCTCGAGCCACACCATCATAGACTGCTCTCCATTTTCCACGGAAGTGATTGAGTACAGGCGTATGTACAAAGGTTTCAATCAAAGATATTTCTGGTTGGTCATTAGAGTCCGACCCTTTATGGGCGTTATCCGAAATTACTTCGCCATAAACCCAGTTATCCGCAGAACCCTGCCAATCAGAAAATGACGAAACTGCTTGCACGCCGTCCATAAGCGAATACGCACCTACCAATAGTAGATTTACTCCGATTTTATTTTGTAACTGAGCCGAACTCAACGCTCCGAGTGGCGTTACATCCAAGAATTCATCTTTGCAGGAAGTTGTCGAAAAAACTGCTAAGAGAGCCGTGAGGACAAGTATTTTATATTTTTTCATTTTGAAATTTTGTTTAATATTTTTGATAATGTTTAGATTAGCTTTTGCTAAAAGCCATAACTAAAAACCAATTCTAAGCCCAACTAACATCGCACGATAAGCTGGATAAATACCTTCGTCAACACCTAATTGGCGGTCTGAACCTGTGCTATAATTACGAAGATTCACCTCTGGGTCAAGTCCTGTATAGCCTGTAAAAGTTGCTAAATTTTGCCCTTGAACATAAATTGCAGCACTTCCTAAACCAATTTTAGACAATAGATTTTTCTCTAAATTATAGGTCAACTGAATATTTGTCAGACGGAAATATGTACCATCTTCCAAATAATAAGTTGAAGGTCTTGAGCTAAATTGTTCTTTTATTCCGAAAATCGCTAAAGAAGCATTTGGGTTACTCGGAGTCCAAGAACCTTCTAAAGCACGACGGCTTCTATTTCCTGCAAAAGTTGGAAAATCAGTCCAGTAACGCACATAATTGAAGATTTTATTACCAAAAACACCTTGTCCCATCAAATCCAACTGAAAGCCTTTGTAGGTTAAACCTAAGTTCAGACCCAAAGAAAAATCTGGGTGTGGGCTTCCTATAAATCCAATGTCATTGTCGTCAATTTTTCCATCACCGTTGGTGTCTTTGAATTTAAAGAAACCTGCTTTGTTGTAGGCACTTCCAAACTGTGGTAAATATTCAGATGCTTCTTTGTCCGTCTGGAAAATTCCGTCTATTGTTAAACCATAAAAAGAAGAAAGTGGACGACCTTGTTGTGTGTAAGAAACTGTACCCGTTGGCAAACGCAAATTAGAGAAACCTGCATAGAGTGTCTTTGGGTCACCGTTTGTTTTCACGACTTCGTTACGGTAGTTTGAATAGTTTACGCCAATAGTGTAGCCAAAATCTTTACCAGCACGCCCTTCATAGTTGATTCCTAATTCTACTCCTGAATTTAACATTTCTCCAATGTTACGGAACGGTGCGGCTGCAACCCCTTGACTAAACTGGATTTCAACTGGAAATAACATATCAGAAGTACGACGGCTAAATACGTCTAATGAAACACTCAATTTATCCTTCAAGAAACGAGCATCCAAACCAAAGTTAGAAGACGTTGTAGTTTCCCATTTGGCAGTCGCATTGCCGAACTGTGTCAATTCATAGCCTTGCGTTGGCGAAGACACCGAACCTGTTAAGTTATAAAATGAGTTTTCTGGAGCTGACCCAAACGTAGAGAAGGCATTGTAGTTACCAATTTCTTGGTTACCCGTTTGTCCCCAACCATATCTCAATTTCAAGAAACTAACTGCAGTTAAATCTTTCATAAAACCTTCCTTACTAACTACCCATCCAGCACTTGCCGCAGGGAAATAAGCGGCTCTGAAATCTTTAGCAAAACGAGAAGAACGGTCACGACGGAGGGTTAAGTCAATCAAATATTTATCATCAAAAACATAGTTTAACTTACCAAATTCAGAGGCTAATTTCCATTCACCTGCACTGTTAGAATTGGTAATTTCTTTACTACCAGCACTCAAATAACGGTTAGCGAGGTCATCAGAAACAAAGCCAGTTCTACCAGCAGCAAGGTTTTCAAAATAACTACCTACTGCTTCCACACCAAGAATTACATTGATTTTATGGCGATTGGCAATCGTTTTATTGTACGTCGCTGTGTTGTACCAAGTATAGGTAAAATCATAGCTATTATTTGCCGACAATGTATTTGTACCCGCAGCCTCCGCAGATTCTGGGTCATTGGCACGGTAAATTCTTTGATTGAAAGAAGTATAATCTCCCCCGAAACTTGTTCTTAAAACTAAATCTTTCATCACGTCAACTTCTGCATAGACATTTCCCAAAAGTCGGATTTCTTTACCTTTATTGTCTTTGTTACGGTAAAGTTCTGCAATCGGATTCCTGGAGTTACTTAAAGCAGGGTCACCAGCTGTTCCTGCAAAATATCCTTTGATGTCATACACAGGAATGTACGGTTGCATTCTATACGCAAAAGAAACGGGGTTACTTTCGCTCTGGTTTCCGTTGGCTTGCCCGACACGCTCGCCATAGGCAACTTGAATATTTTCACCGATACGAATCTTTTTAGAAACACTAAACTCCGTGTTTGCCCGAACAGAATAACGTTTAAAACTGGTATATTTCATGATACCACTTTGGTCAAAATAGCCCATTGAAATCGCATACCGAGAACTCTCACTCGCTCCAGAAACTCCAATATTATGATTCTGAATAGCAGCAGGGTCAAAGATTTCGTCTAACCAATCGGTTCCTTTTCCAGATTTTACAACTTGTGTAATTAAATAACGGTTGTTATAATTGTACAAACTTGGGTCTGCCGCAGGGTTACCATTCATGATTCGTCCTACTGGCAAAGCATAAAAATCTGGGTAAGTTGGCGTAGCAGTTTGTCCACCAAAAAATGCCACATTGGGCAAGGTAGGATTTGCTGGTAAAGCACCATTGACCATTGCAGTTTCGTTGGCAACTCTTGTTCTACCATCCCAATATAGCTTCAGATACTCATCCGAATTCAACAAATCCAATGTTCTCCACGGACTTTGCGAACCCGTATAGCCATCATAAGTAAACTTTGGTTTTCCGCCTTTTCCTTTCTTAGTGGTAATGATAACTACCCCATTACCAGCACGAGAACCATAAATTGAAGCAGAAGATGCGTCTTTCAGCACCTGCATTGATTCAATATCATTGGTATTGATTGTACTAAGATTTCCTTTGGTTGGCACGCCATCAATCACGTACAAAGGAGAGTTGTCATTGATTGTACCAAAACCTCTGATACGTACCGCAACACCACCCCCTGGACTATTGTCATTTCCAACAGTTACACCCGTGACTTTCCCTTGCATGGCTTGTCCTAAGTTAGCAGCAGGGACATTAAGCAGTTTTTTCCCGTCCAAAACGGCAACTGCTCCTGTAATATCTCGTTTCGATTGTGTTCCGTAACCCGTTACTACAACTTCGTTCAGTGTATTTACGTCTTCTTCGAGCTTAACTTCAATATTAGTCTGTGTACCTACGGAAATTTCTTTTTTGTTGAAACCAACTGAAGAAATTACTAAAACTGGATTTGCCGACTTTACATTGATTTTAAAATTACCGTTTGCATCGGTCGTTGTACCTGCCGAAGTACCCTTAATAATGATACTTGACCCAGGTACACCCGAACCATCCGACGCATTCGTGACCTTACCAGTCACCTGTCGGTCTTGTGCCAATGCTGACCAACACAACAATGTTAGCATTATTACCGCAGTGGTCTTACTAAAAATGTAATGGAGTTGTTTTTTCATAAAAATGAAAGGGGCTAAAATGAAAAAAGATTTATTTGAGTAAGATAATTGTTAATATTGAGGCTATTGGGGAACTGTTATGATTTTTAATCCTATACCAAAATCACAATTTTTTATTAAATAAACAACATTATGCTAAAGTTTGTTACGAAGTTTCAGGCTATGAAGGGTTACGTAGCACTAATTTACTGAAAAATGAAGTACTTAATCAAAAAGAGTGTCGTAAATTTGCAGTTAAATAATATTTAGGTAATACTGGAATAAAAAATCATTAATACGTCTAAAAAATGCTCAATCTTGTAATCTTCGGTCCTCCAGGGGCAGGCAAAGGAACACAGTCAGATAAACTCATCGCCAAGTATCAACTTTGCCACCTTTCTACGGGCGATATGTTTCGTTTACACATCAAAAACGATACTGCACTCGGTCTAAAAGTAAAACAAATTCTTGCAGACGGAATGCTTGTTCCTGATTCAATCACGATTGAAATGTTGGAAGAAGAAGTACAAAAAAATCCAGAAGCAAAAGGCTATATTTTTGATGGTTTCCCAAGAACTGTTCCACAAGCAGAAGCCTTAGATGCTTTTTTGGCAGGGAAAGGACAAAAAATTGATTTGGTACTACAATTAGATGTTGACCAAGAAGCAATTGAAAAACGAATTGCTAAAAGACAAGAAGAGAGTGGTCGTCCAGACGACAGTGCAGATAAATTATTGAAGCGTATTGATGAATATTTCAGCAAAACAATTCATGTATTACCTTATTACGAAGGTCAAGGAAAAGTAACAAAAGTGAATGGAATTGGAGAAATCGAAACCATTTTTACCAATATTTGTGCCGCCATTGATGCCGTTTAGGGTTTTTGATGTTCGGTTTTCGGTTCTTGATGTTCGATTGACGTGGTGTTAGGTTTGAGAACCTGAGATTTGACAACTTTTTTTGAAAGTTGTCAAATCTAATTCCGATAAATTATATCGCAGTATATATAATTCTACATTTTTAATTTTTAATTCTTAATTAACAAAGGTAATGACTTCCAATTTTATAGATTACGTAAAGATTAATACTCGTTCGGGGCGAGGTGGTGCTGGTTCTTCACATTTTCGTCGTGAAAAACACGTACCTAAAGGCGGACCTGACGGTGGCGATGGCGGACGTGGCGGACACGTAATCTTGCGAGGCGATACCCAACATTGGACTTTATTGCACTTAAAATACCAGAAACATATTTTTGCCAAAGACGGCAAGGGTGGCGAAGGTGGAAGACGCTCTGGTATGCAGGGCGAAGACGCTGTTATTTCTGTGCCACTCGGAACGATTGCCAAAGACCCTGAGACTGGTACGGTTCTTGCGGAAATTACGCAAGAAGGACAAGAAATTATTTTATTAAAAGGCGGAAGAGGAGGCTTGGGAAATACCAATTTCAAGACCTCAACCAAACAAGCACCCCATTATGCCCAACCTGGCGAAGCTGGTGAGGATATGTGGGTTGTCTTAGAGTTAAAAGTCTTGGCAGATGTTGGTTTGGTGGGTTTTCCGAATGCTGGAAAATCTACTTTGCTATCCGTTATTTCTGCCGCAACGCCCGAAATTGCAGATTACGCCTTCACGACGCTCGTTCCTAATTTGGGAGTAGTAGCATACCGTGATTATAGGTCATTTGTGGTAGCTGATATTCCTGGGATTATCGAAGGAGCATCACAGGGTAAAGGTTTGGGACTGAGATTCTTACGCCATATTGAACGCAATTCTATTTTGTTATTTTTAGTACCTGCAACAGCAGAAAACATCATGACAGAATATGAAATTTTATTAAATGAACTAAAACTATTCAACCCTTCTTTGTTGGATAAAACCAGAATTCTGGCAATATCTAAATCTGATTTAGTTGATGAAAAACAACGCAAAAAATTGGTCAAAAAGATACCCGCCGATTTGCCCTACGTTATGTTTTCGTCAATTACACAACACAACCTAACCGAGTTAAAAGATTTACTCTGGAATACTCTCCAAAATGAGGCTATTCCGAGTTTATCCGCCACATCAGAAGAACTTTAATTTTTAACCACTAATGATTGTAAATAACGACTCTGTGAATTTCACAGGGCTGGATTTTTTATGATGTTAGTGTAAAAATTAAGCAATTTTCATTACAACCTTACTTACAAGAAACGAATCTTTATCCTATCCACGCTAATGTGGACAGGGTTTTGGCTGTATTTTTTAGAATAAAAATTCCTACTTCCCATAAATTAATTGCCCTAAGAGTTATGAAAAAAAGTTGTACTGAAAAAATTACAGTTTTTTGCTTCCTTATCTTATTACTCTTCTCTGCTTTTGGCATGGAAGCACAAATCCGTATTGTCTCTCCTTTTAATAGATCGGTTTTTCAAAGAAATGGTTCAAACCAAGCTACCATTACGATTACTGGTAATGCCAATCGAAATGTTGATAGAATTGAAGCTAATTTTGAAGCCGTTCAAGGTGGACAAACTACTGGTTGGCAAACCATTGCGACCAATCCGCAAGGGGGTGTTTTCTCTGGAACTTTAGTAGTAAATGGTGGATGGTACAGGTTATCAGTAAGAGGTATTGTGCAAAATGCTGCTTATGGTTTAGCAACTGTTGAGCGTGTTGGCGTGGGCGAAGTTTTTGTGGTTGCAGGGCAGTCGAATAGTGGTTCTGGTGACGGAGGAAATCCTCTACGTAATAACGGGGCAATTCCTGCAAGTGACGACCGAGTGAACTCTGTAACAATTGGGGCAATCGGTGGAATTGACGGTGGGTCTGACAATGATTTTAATTATCCTTTACCAGAATTTAGAAAATTAGATGGTGGTAATATCGCTCCGAGAGGAACAAGTCCGTGGTGTTGGGGGAAATTAGGAGATTTATTGGTAGCTCGTTTGAATGTACCAGTATTGTTCATGAATGCCGCTTGGAGTGGGACTTCTATCCGTAACTGGGCAGAAAGTACAACCGTCGGGGCGTCAACTGGAAGTGATTATATTGCTGCAAATTATAGCCCAAATACGCCTTACGGGCATCTGAGAGCAACTTTGAAAAATTATTGTTCTTATTTAGGTATCAGAAGTATTCTATGGATGCAAGGCGAAACCGATAATTATCCTGGGCGTTCGGGAAGTGCGGGTAGTGGTAGTTTGGAAAATACTATCACAGCAGCTGAGTACGAAGCTCGACTAAAAACGGTAATCAATGCCAGTCGTAGTGATTTAGGCGGGGCAAATATTCCTTGGGTAGTTGCCAGAACCTCTTTGGTTAACTGGGGGTATAATTGTAATGACCAACGGGTTTCAACTAAAGTAATTGCTGGACAAAATAATGCGATTGCCTCTGCGGGAAATACTTTTGCAGGACCAGCTACTGATAATATTCAAAATCCTCGCCCAACTTCTGCCCAATGTGTTCATCTTTCGGGAACAGGTTTAGACCAGTTGGCTACCGCTTGGAATGCGGCATTACCAAACAGTTTTTTTAGTAGCACAAGTCCAATTTCTGGAAGTTCCCCTACGATTTCTGGAAGTATTAATTGTTCAAATGGGCAAACAACTTTAGCCGTTCAGGGTGGAGCAAGTTATAATTGGAGTACTGGTAATACTTCTTCTTCGGTAACTGTTAATAGTGGATTTTATACCGTAAAAGTAAGCAATGGCATTGGTGGAGTCACTTGGTTTCCCAATATCGAAGCCGCCAGTAATGCAGGTGCGGGCAAACCAAGTATTAGCTCGAACACTGGAAATATCGTTTGTGGTGGTACAAGTGCCACATTAACCGCTATTAATTCTGGTAACTACAATTGGAAGCGAAACGGAGCATCCATCAACCAAAATAACATTTCGATTACAACAAATATTACAGGAAATTATACGGTAGAAAATAGCAGTGGTTTTGGTTGTGTCAGTGAGTCTGACGCCTTTAGTTTAAGTACATTTTCTACGCCTCCGCCTGCTAAACCCACTATTGCTGCCAGTGGAGGGCTAAGTTATTGTCAGGGAAATAGTATTACTTTACAATCTTCGTACACAGGTGGTAGCAATGTTTGGGAGTCGAGTGGGAGTTCCCAAAGAGCCAATAGCATAGGTACACCAAACACAAATGGAACGTATTTTTACATCGTTAGGGCAGTAGATGGAAATGGTTGTACCTCAGAAAATTCAGATATTGTTACCATCACAGTTTTCAGAAATCCTGATGCCCCTGTGATTCAGTCAAGTCAGAATATAGAAATTTGTGCAGGAAATTCTACGAGTTTAGTTTCCAATTATGGTTCTGGAAATTTTTGGAACAATGGAGCAAATAGTCAAAGTATTTCGGTGAACAATACGGGAACGTTTCAGGTTCGCTACACTGATGGCAATGGCTGTACTTCTTCGTTTTCTAATCCTGTAAATGTTGCTGTGAATCCTTTACCAGATAAGCCCAATATTACGGCATTGACCAAAACAGAAATTTGTGACAAAGACAGTGTGATTTTGAGTTCCTCGCCTGCCTATACCTATGAGTGGAGTAACGGGCGAAATTCAAAACAAGTAACCCTAAAAAATGCAGGAACGTACTCGGTAAGAGCCATCAGTGAAAAAGGGTGTAAATCTGCACAAGCCTCTGATAATGTTATAGTTACAGTTAATTCTTTGCCAGATTCTCCAACCATTACAGCAGGTGGAGTAACAACTTTTTGTCCTGATAAAAATGTGGCTCTTACGGCATCTGCTTCCCCGAATGGCTATGTTTGGAGCAATAATAACAGAGCTAATTCTACTTCAAATACTGCGACCAAAACTATTACCGTCAATAAAAGTGGTAAATACACAGCCCAAGTAACGAGTCTGAAAGGTTGTTTGTCATCACCATCAAATACCATTGAAATCACGGTTTTGCCAGCTCCTAATCAGCCTGCTATTTTTGCTTATGGGCCAACCAATTTCTGTGATGGTTCAAGTGTTGATTTAAAAGCCTTACCCGCAGACCCCGAAAATACAATTACAAAATATAGTTGGCAAGATGAAATTGAAAAGAAAGAAATTGCTTCAACCAGTCTTATTAATGTTAAGAAAAGTGGAATCCTGAGTGTAAAAGTCTTTGATAATAGAGGTTGTTTTTCAGAAAGTTCAACATCGGCAACTATCAATCTTTACCCTTTGCCAAAACAGCCAACAATTCAGGTATTACGTCCGAAAGTATTTTGCAATGAAGACAGCACCGTTTTTGTTTCGTCTGTTCCCACAACAAGCCCCAACGATAACCGAAATGCTTACCGTTGGATAAAAGACGGACAGACCGTTCTGACAACTTCCAGCAAAAATTTTACTACCAAAACCCCTGGAATTTACACTGTTGAAACAATAGATATTAACGGTTGCCGCCCACTAAAAACCTCTGATACACTGAAAGTTACGGTAAATTCTTTGCCAGGAATTCCTCTCATTGTTCTGAAAGGAGCAAACCCTTTTTGTTCAGATAAAAGTGTAACATTGACCACCAATAATGAAGTGGGTTATTTATGGAGTACAGGAGAAAAAACGAGTAGCATCACGGTTAAAAGAGAAGGAACATTTAATGTAAAAACTATTAATAAATTCAATTGTACCTCAAAGGTTTCAGCCAGTATCACTACAAAAACTTATCAATTGCCTGCTGTTTCACAGATTGTAGCACAGGGCAACACAATTTTTTGTGATGGTGATAGCGTGAAATTATCCTCAACCAGTTTCCTGAGAGCAGATTGGTGGAAAGGTACATCATTAAGTGATTCTTTGGGAGTAGTTGCCCCAGACTATTTTGCTCGAAATCAAGGAAATTACTATGTTCAAGTGACAGATGGTAATGGTTGTCGCTCGGGTTTTTCAAAACCTTTTACAGTTGATACTAAAGCCTTGCCCGTTACACCAGTTATCGAACAAGTAGGAACTTTTACCCTCGAAGCCAAAGGAACAGGAAACTCCGACGGCTACGAATGGAAATTAGGTGATAATATTTTGGCAGAAAAAAGTAGAATTGTAAAATCTAATCGAGACGGAGATTATCAGGTTCGTGCCAGTCTTACATACTCGCCAGTAGCGTTACCATCGGGCAAAATCACCTGTGTGTCAAAACCTTCAAAAATATTGAATTTCAAAGAAGATTTGAGTTTTGAGGGCATGAGTGTTTACCCGAATCCAAGCACAACAGGCTACCTAAACATTGAAGTAAAAGACGATTTAGAAGGAGCAGATTTAATAGTTTATAACGAATTAGGCAAAATTGTTTATCAATACAAAATTGACAGTTTCAGCAAAAGACAAACCATAGATTTACGAGGAGAAACCCAAGCGATTTTCTTTGTGAAGGTATATCACGGAATTTTCGAGAAGGTGAAAAAGGTTTTTATAGTGAGGTAATCGGCAAGAAACTATTAAGTAAAAAGAGGTGCAGACTAAAGAGTTTGTACCTCTTTTTGTATGTACTAAAAAATTATTGCGAAATTTCTGTAACAAAATCAGCAACTGTTTACCAACTGCACATAAATCAAACAAAAATAGCTTGAAAACCCAAGAGCAAGAATTTTTATCCCTCATCGAAAACCACAAAGGAATCATTCATAAAGTCTCGAAGATGTATATGGATAATTCGGAGGATAGAGAAGATTTATTCCAAGAAATTATTCTACAACTCTGGAAGTCCTACCATACTTTCAAAGGAGATAGCCAGTTTTCATCTTGGATGTATCGAGTTGCTTTGAATACGGCTTTGGTATTTTTCAAGAAAGAAAAAAAGAAACCCGACAAGTACGCTATTCCGCCAGAAATGGACATTCCAGATGAAAACCAAGGTTCAGAAAAAGAAAGCCAGTTAGACTATTTCTACAAAGCTGTTCAGCAATTAAATTCTATCGAAAAAGCACTGATTTTCTTATTCTTGGAAGGGCAAACGCACAAAGAAATTAGCAAAAATTTAGGTATTTCAGAGGTAAATGCAAGGGTAAAACTCAACCGAACAAAAGACAAATTACAGCAAATCATAAAACAACAAGGCTATGAATTTTGACAAATTACAGCAACAATGGAAAGATGAAAATACAGATAATGTGCAGATTACCAAAGAGTTGAATATTTTAAAGCAAGCACATTCCCCGATTGATGAAGTAAGAAAGAGTATGAAAATGGAGCTAAAGGTTATGCTTTTTATAACTCCTTTTATGATAATTATTCCGATGATTCCGATTTATAAAATTGAGTCCTACTCCAAATTGGTCTATTATATTATGTTAGTACTTGGATTTTCTGGCTCGTATTTTTATTACAGAAAATTTTCATCTTTTTACAAACAAACAAATCAAATCAATATCAATTCAAGTAGAAATCTATTAGCGATTTACTATGATTTAAAATCTCTTATTGATGTGTACAAAGCTGTGGGTTATGCAATTACTCCCTATTTCACGATTACATTTGCAATTGTAATATCATTTGGAAAATCTGAAGAATTCTTTGTAGCTCTAACAAACCTACCTGATTCTTTTCATGATAATAAGTTTTTGCTCATTGGAATGTCCATTGCAATAATAGCCTATATTCCATTTACGATTAGATTTACAGAATCTTGGATAGAGAAATATTATGGAAAACATCTTTCTCAAATCAAAAAAGTATTAGATGAATTGGATGAAGAGTAGAATTTTTCACCAAAAACAAAAAAGGTACAAGACGTTGAATCTTGTACCTTTTTTGTTGGGAAAAACTTCAGTTAAGTTGCAATAAAAGCGTCTATCTTATCAAAAATATCATTCAATTTTACAGGTATTGTATCTATCAGAATCTCAGGGTTTTCGTGGTCATAGATTGTCTCTGTCCAAACTTTAGGATTATCAGTTTTCTGAAATTTATACACAGCTTTCTCAAATCTATCTATAAAAACTACTTCATTCACACTTTTCATTCCTTGGTATTTGTATAGTTTTTCATGCAAATCATAAAAATATGTCGATTCAGAAAGTACTTCTACAATTAAATAAGGATTCAAAATAATGGCAGTTGAATCATTGAAAAACTCTAATTTACCTTTTACAACTGTAATATCTGGATTAAAATATCCTTTTTTATCCCCAGTTTTTACGCCGAGATTACTGCTAAAAACAAAGAAATTATTTCTTTGATAGTGAATATTCAGGAGGGTTATAACCCATGAAACTAAGTATTCGTGAATGGCTGATGCTAATCCCATAATAATAATTTTTCCGTTGCTGTACTCAGCTTTGTAAGTGGTTTCTTCCAAAAAATCCATAAAATCTTCCCAAGATGCCTCAATTGTAATGACGCCACCTCGTTCGATTTTTTGGATTTGATTTTCTGTCAGCGATATTTTTTCGAGTAATTCCATATTGATGGATTTGTTTTTAGTAAATATAACGGATTTAAAAATAACTCAACAAAAAAAGGTACAAGACTATGAATCTTGTACCTTTTTTGTTGAGTTGCTTAACTTAAGAAATTTTTATCTCATTTTCTCCAAAGCTGCAGTAAATTTCTGAATATCTATTTTATCTCTCATGGCTACCTCTACTGCTTTTTGCTCCATTTCCTGGGCTTTTTGCTTGTCCCCAATTTTCAATAAAATATGAGCGTACGAATCATAATAATCAGGATGTTCCACTAATTCAATCGCACGTTTTGCCCACTCTGTTGATTTTTGTAAATGAATATTATCAACTACATTATCAAAATATGCCTTTACTACTTCATTCAATTCATTAGCTGTCATACGGGCAGTTGTGTTACGGGCTTCACGCTTGTAGCGTTGGTACATTTCAGCACCTGTTCCCGTAGAGTCTCTTACGCCTTGTCTGTATGCAGACATAATTTTGTCAAATTCCCACGCATCTTGTTTTCTGATACTTTCAATCTGCACAAACATCACATATTGGTCCAAATACTGTTGTGCGGCTTCGGTAAATTTAGCGACATCTTTTGTTGCCAAATAAAATGATAAGCGATTTTTATCATTTACTCTATCCGAAGTATTAGGAAGTGCTTTTGTATTTGCCTGAACTACTTTTTCAAAAGCGGCAATATTTTTGGCTGTAATTGCTTTCTCGAAGGCTTCATTTATTGCCATCGAGAAAACTCCATCAATTTTACGTTCTCCATCTTCAAAAAGATTCATTGCTTTTTCTCTGAATTTCATCAAAACTTCAAATGCTTTTCCGTCAATCTCAATACCATTATTAATCATTACCCTGAGCGTCTTGTCAGCAGAATATTGCAATGGATTTAATGATTTCAGATATTCATCAACCAATTTTGTATTGTTCTGATTGAATCTTGCACGTTTTGCTATGTATTCATACAAAAATTCAGAATCACGTCTTCCTTCATTGTACAATTTATCAAGTACATAAATAGGTTTTACATCTGCCTGATTGGCAAGCACCATGTCTGCTTCTTTCAACAAATCAGGCACACGGAGTAACCCTTGTTGTTTATGAATCAAATTCTCGCTTGGATCAATAAAAAGTACGGTTGGATACGACGTTACATTATAACGTTTAGCGATAGTTACTCCAAAACCTTTGTCAGCGTTAACTTTATAGCTAACGAATTTGGTATTGAATTTATCACCAATCATGGCATCGGTGAAGGTCTTCTTGTCCATTTCCTTGCAAGGTCCGCACCAGTCGGTATAGACGTCAACAAAAATCAGTCTGTTCTGACTTTTTGCTTGCATCAAAACTGCTTGCCATTCGCCTTGCTTGAACTGAATCCCTTGTGAGAAGGTCTTAGTGGTAGCTAATAAACTGATTATCAAACAGTTTATTATCAAGTACTGTTTTTTCATTTTCTCTGTGGGTTTGGTATTCTCATTTTGGGCGGTTACAATTGGCGGTTGGTAACACTTTAAGAATGATTATACTCAAAAAAAATGCCAATAAAGTTGATTAATATGGCATTAGTATAAAAAAATTATAAGGATTATTCTATTTACTTCTGCATTGTTAGATATTCTTCTTCAAGTGTGTTAATTGTGTCTTGAGCAACCTTTTCTTGTTTTGCCAACGCTATTGTTTTTTGCATATTCCCCAATGCTTCATTTTTGTTCCCTAATATATATAAAAGTCGTGAAAAAGTTACACTATTATACGATTTTTCTTCGATTTCTATTGATTTTTTAACCCAAACTACTGCTTTTGCTAATTTTTCAGGCTGTTTTGGCTGTTCTGCTACAAATTTTGCCATTTTTTGGAGTCTATTTGCATATAAAGAACCTACTTCTGGTAACGCCTTTAACGAGCTTATTGTTTTCTTAAAAATGTACGTTTCTGCGTGAAAATCAGCAATTTCCCAAAATTTTTCTGCTTGATTTGTCAACATAAAATAATTCATTTTTGTAAAAGAATTAAGTTCGTTGGCTTCGGCAAAGTTTTTGCTCAATTGCCCGTTCGCAATCAAGATTTTATTCAATAATTTCTCATCTTTTCTGATGCCTGCTTCATTGAGGTTTTTAGCAATAATTCCTTGTATTTTTCTGGTATAAATTGCTTCGTTTTTATGACTTAGTAACACTTCAAATCCTTTTCCACTTAATTGAGACGTATTATTGAGAATAAGTCTCAGATTATTTTCAGAATTTATTTCGTCCAAAGACAATTTTCCTAAATATTCTTCTAAAATTTGCCCATTGTCTAATAACTGTAGCTGACGAATCTTTAGAAATTTCCTTAAAAAATCTTTGTCTCGTCGTCCCTTTACGTAATCATTTTCCCAATCTTCAGGCGAGCTATTATCTTTCGCAATATCCAAAATTACATCAGACGATTCCATTACTTTTTCGATGGATTTCATGCCCTCGGATTTATAAAGTAGTTGCCCGTCTTTTCCCAAATACAAATTAGTTGGATAGGCTTCTACCTGATAATTTTGAACTAAATCAATTCCATCATTTTTTTCACCATCAACTTTATAGCAAATAAAATTTTTGTTATAAAATTCTCCTAATTTCGCATCCGAAAAGACTTCTTTTTCCATCTGTTTGCAAGGTCCGCACCAAGTAGCAAAAATATCTACAAAAATGGGTTTATTAGTAGCTTTTGCTTTTTGAAGCACTTGGTCGAAACCTCCTGTTTCCCAAGAAATTCCTTGACTAATTGTGTTGGAGTGGAAACCTGTTAGTAACAAAAAGGAAGAAATAGCAACATTCCTTGCTACAAAAACGCTTCTAAATTGTTTAATTTGTCTAAAAATAACCTTAAATGGAATCATGATTTCTGACTCTTTACAATAAAACTTTATGCCAAAGTACGTAAATATTGACGAATATATTGAACTACAAGACGTTTCACTACGCTTGCTACTCTCTCATATACACAAGACAATAATGCTTGCACACGAACAAATGCGAGAGAAAATTGCATGGAATCTGCCCTTTTTTCAGTGTGGAGATTATCTGTGTTATTTGAGCGTAATCAAAAAAACGAAAGCTGTGGAAGTTTGTTTTGTGAAGGGTTTTCACCTGAGCAATGAGTCTGGTTTGTTGGATGCCAAAGACAGAAAACTTATCAAAGGCATAAGTTTTAAAAATCTGGAAGATTATGAGCAGAAAGAGGAAGCCTTTCTGGAAATCCTTCAAGAAGCTATTTTATTGAATGAAACTCAACCAGATTTGAAGTTCTACAACATGATAGTAACAGGAAGAACAGGGAAAAATTAAAAATGTAGAATCTTAAATTCAAGGCATTGATAATCAATAAATTATGCTTCATAATTTATTGATTCACTTCCTAAATATCCATAAAATGCTTTGAATACTATAAAAAAATATAATTTTACACAAAAAAATAAAATTTATGCCTCAACTTTTTATCCTTTCTGGCTGTAATGGTGCTGGAAAAACCACTGCTGCAAAAGTCTTATTGCCAGAATATTTTGGTGGAATAGAATTCGTTAATGCAGATATTATCGCCGCACAACTTAATCCTCAGAATCCTGAATCTGTATCATTTCAGGCGGGTAGGATTATGCTTGAAAGAGTGGAGGTTTTACTCAATGAAACAGTGAGTTTTGCTCTCGAAACTACCTTAGCAACAAAGAGTTACGTTGGTCTCACTAAAAAAGCTCAGTCTCTTGGATATGAAGTAGTTTTGGTTTACTTTTGGCTTGAAAGTTATGAAATGGCTTTGAAAAGAGTTGCTAAAAGAGTGAGCGAAGGAGGTCATTTTATACCAGATGAAGATGTAAAAAGACGCTACGAAGGAGGGATAAGAAACTTGGTAGATTTATTCGTTCCTATTGTAAATCGTTGGTCTGTTTATGATAATTCAGATTATACTTTGAAAAACTCGCAACTAATTGCACAAAATAGAGCTGATGGTTCTGTAATTATTCACAATCAAGAAATTTGGTCAAAACTACAATCTTATGGAAAAGCAAAATAAAGACATATTAGATATTCTTGATGAAGGAATCAGAGAAGCATATCACCGTTTAGATACTCAAGAAAAGAAAAAAGAGGCAGATAAATTAAAAATCTCTAAAGTTGCACGGCGTTCTCGTCAAGTAGCATAAATTCTCCAAAAAACGCTCCCTCAATTAATTCTGTGGGAGCGTTTTTGCTTAGATTCAAAAATTTTGGTGCAACATAAAGCCCACGAATGGCATCTTTAGAAGAAAACTTGTATCTTCCATAAAATTTACCTCCCACACTAATATGTCGCTGAAAAACGCCAAAATTTTAATAGTCGATGATGATACCGATGTCTTGTTGGCAGTAAAAATGTTACTCCGTCCGCAAGTCAAAGAGGTATTTACAGAGTCTAATCCTGAAAGAATTCCTGCCCTGCTTGCCAAAGAAAATTTCGATATAATTTTATTGGATATGAATTATAAAAGTTCCCTCAATACCGGGAATGAGGGTATTTTTTGGCTTAGAAAAATCAGAGAAAAAGACAAAAATGTAGCCGTAGTGATGATTACAGCGTATGGAGACATTGATTTGGCGGTACGTTCGGTAAAAGAAGGTGCAACAGATTTTGTCTTGAAACCTTGGCGAAATGAAAAGTTATTGGTCACGCTTGAAGATATTTTAGATTCAAAAACGTCGTCGCCAAGCCCCAAAACTAAGGCTTCTGCTCCTAAAAATCAGCTTTCGATTCTCGGAGAATCCGATGCAATGCAAGATGTTTTGTATAAAATTGAAAGAATCGCTCCGACAGATGCCAATGTCTTGATTTTGGGCGAAAATGGTACTGGAAAAAGTGAAATTGCTAAATTAATTCACCAAAAATCACATCGAGATTCACAGGCTTTTGTCCATGCAGATTTGGGGGCTTTAACAGAAAGTTTATTTGAATCTGAACTTTTTGGACATAAAAAAGGAGCGTTCACAGATGCCCGTGAAGACCGTGCAGGGCGTTTTGAATCAGCGAATGGAGGAACTTTGTTTTTGGACGAAATCGGGAATATCTCTCTTTCACAACAAGCAAAATTGCTGACTGTACTTCAAAATCGTGAGGTTGTTCGCTTGGGAACAAATATGCCTATTCCTTTAGACATCCGTTTGATTTCGGCAACAAATTCTAAAATTTATGAATTGGCGGCTCATAACTCTTTTCGTAAAGACCTGATTTACAGACTAAATACCATTGAAATCACCCTCCCACCTTTGCGGGCAAGAGGTGAAGACGTTATTTTATTGGCTGAATATTTTTCAAAATCTTATTCAGAAAAATATAACAAGCTGGCTCATTTCTTGGACGAAAAAGCAAAAGATAAAATCCGAAAATATAATTTTCCAGGGAATATCAGAGAGCTTCAACATAGTATTGAACGTGCTGTAATTATGACTGACGGAGATACAATTGCTGCCCGTGATTTAGAATTTTCGCCAAGCATTGAAAGTAATAATATTGCAGAAGAAATTCCTAAATCTTTAAATATTGAAGCAATAGAAAAATCAACAATTTTGAAAGCAATCGAAAAATATGATGGCAACATCACGAAAGCTGCCAAAGAATTAGGACTCACCCGAACCGCACTCTATAGACGATTGGGTAAATATGATATTTGAAAATAAGTGGCTTTAGGCAATTGGCTTTAGGCTTTAAATTTAACTATTAGACTGCGGATTCTTGAAATCCAAACGATACTCATACAAAAATCGAACATCAAGCCCTTCCATGAATTTTAGTCGTTACGAAATAAGCCTTACTTTGCGGATTGTTCTACTGCTCGTCAGTCTGACGGTAGCGGCTTTTTGTTTGGTAAACGGAAAGGCAACACTCTTGATTTTTTTAGGAATTATCTTGGTTTTTCAGACATTTAATTTGATTCAATTTCTGAATAAAACTAATCGAGAGCTTTCCCAATTCATCGAATCCGTACAGTATAGAGATTTTTCTGTACAATTTTCCGAAAAAAATGCTCCTATTTCTGTCCGCACATTACGCAAGGCTTTCAATCAAATCAACGGGACTTTCAAACAACTTTCTTCCGAAAAAGAAGAGCAACATCAGTATCTTCAGAAGATTCTTGAAATTGTAGATACTGGCATACTTTCCTACGAAGAAAGTACTGGAGAAGTCGGCTGGATGAATGAATCTTTGAAAAAAATGTTGAATTTGCCCTACCTGCGTTCGGTGCATTCAATCGAAAAGCGAGATGATGCACTTTACCAAGCAATTCAGTCATTAAATTCTGGCGAAAATCAGTTGGTAATTATTGGTGGAAAGAAAGTTTTATTGGCAAAAACTACTTTCTTGAACGAAAATATCAAAACGCAACTACTTGCTTTTCAGAATGTTAACGAAGCAATTGAAGATACAGAAGCTCAAGCCTATCAGCGATTGTTACGAGTAATGACGCACGAAATCATGAATTCCGTTGCCCCAATTGCCTCTTTGGCGGATACCCTCCAGACACGCCTCAAACAAGACGATGCACACGTACGGGAGGATTTAGAATTGGGAATCAATACCATCAAAAATAGAAGTGAGAATCTCTTGAAATTCTCGGACACTTATCGAAGTTTGGCTAAAGTTTCGATTACATCTTTTGCTAAATTTTACGTCAGAGATTTGTTTGAAGACATTGAAATTTTGTTAGAAAGCCAGTTTGAACAAAAAGGAATTGAATTTGAGGTCATCATCAAAGACTTTGAACTGGAGATTGAAGGCGACAGAGTTTTGATTGAACAAGTAGTTATCAATCTGATTATCAATGCAATAGATGCTGTGAAGGAATTAGAAAAACCAATGGTTCAGTTGATTGCCAGAATGGGAAATGAATATCATTCGATTATTGAAGTAAAAGATAATGGTGTAGGAATGTCTGACGAATTAATGGAAAAAATCTTTGTACCATTTTTTACCTCCAAGAAAAACGGTTCGGGCATTGGGCTGAGTCTCTCTAAACAAATTATGGCATTGCACAAAGGAAATATCACGGTACAATCCACTGAAAATCAAGGAAGTAGCTTTAGATTGGAATTTTAAAAATGTTGTACATTCTAAGCGTAATGTGCTTAATTTTCACTCATAAACTTTTTACTCCTCAATAATTCACTTCTACCAAAAAAAGTCCCTCCGCAGGCACTGCACGCCCAGCGTTTTTTCGGTTTTTTGAAACAATAATTTGCTCAAAATCTGCCACTGATTTTCGTCCCAAGCCAATTTCTAACATTGTCCCAACAATTGTCCTGACCATACCTCGCAAGAAACGATTTGCTTTAATATGAAAAATTAAGTCATTACCAATCTTTTCCCAACGGGCTTCCATAATAGTACATTCAAATGTTTTTACTTCCGTTTTTATTCTGCTAAAGCTCTCATAATCAGTATATTCAAACAGAATATTGGCAGCATTATTCATTGAATCTATGTCTAAATCTTTGATGAAATAATAAGCCGTCCCAAATAAAAATGGGCTTTTTTTTCTTGTAATTCGGTATTCATATTTCCGAGAAGTCGCATCAAATCTTGAATGAAATGTGTTTTCTACTTTTTGAAGAGACAATACCGCAATATCGTTAGGTAATATTTTATTCAATTTATAAATCATTTCGGATGTATCCTCAATGATGATTTCAGTATCAAAATGTGCAAATTGTTGTACCGCATGAACACCTGTATCTGTACGGCTACTGCCTGTTACTCCTTGGGGTGTTCTCAGTAAAAGTGATAATCCTTTTTCTATTTCTGCTTGTACAGAGTTGGCATTTTGCTGAATTTGCCAACCACAATAATTTGTCCCTTTATAACTAAATTCAAGTAAGTATCGCATCTTTTTTTTGTTTGAACTGCAAAATTAACACAAAAACCTTCCAACATTTTAAACATAGAGGTTTAGAAAATTAGAGTTAATATTTTGCCTTATCTATATTTCTCTAAATCTCTATGTCCCATTTGGGTTGAGTCAAAATCATTCGATTTATACAGTTTTGTCACAAGTTATTCTGAGGTGTTTCTTATCAATTTACCAAATAATAATTTTTAACCTACAAATTCTTGCAGTTCACAACAAACTTATCATTTGTTAATAAGAATAATATTAATTTCGAGGACAATAACTTATTCGTAGGTTAGTGATCAAATAATAGCAAGACTTAATACAGCAAAAAAGCCCTCCATCTGAAGGGCTTTTTTCTTTTTTGTTCAGCAACTTGAATGCAAATTTAATCTTCCAAAATATTTCCCATAAAAGTACTTTTCAAGAAAAGACTAAGTAGTAAAAAAACAATTGCCCAACGCAGATATTGATGATAAAAATCTTGGACTTCTTTGTACTGATTATTCTTGATTTCTACTTTTTCTATTTTATCAATTTGCTTAAAAATAGCTTGGAGTGAATTTGCATCTGTTGCTCTAAAAAACTGCCCGTCACTCACTTTGGCAATTTCTCTCAGTGTCCTTTCATCTACTGCCTCGGCAGCGTTTGTGCCTCGTCCGACTGCAATTGTGTAAACTTTTACCCCATACGCTTTGGCTAATTGTGCTGCCGTTGTGGGGTCGAGGTTTCCTGCGGTATTGTCGCCGTCAGACAATAAAATTGCCACTTTACTTTTTGATTTTACCTCACGCATACGATTAATACACATACCCAATGCGTTACCAATTGCAGTACCTGATGTACGAATCAAATCAGAATTAATGTCTTCGATATATTCAAAAAGCATCTCATAATCAGTCGTTAGAGGACAAAGCGAATAGGGTTCTCCTGCAAAAACTACCATGCCGATTCTGTCCTGAAAACGCCCCTTAATAAAGTTTGAAGCTACTTTCTTAGCTACTGCCAGCCGAAATGGAGGTATGTCTTTGGAGTTCATCGAAGACGAAATATCCAATGCCAGCATAATTTCGATACCCTCAGAAGAACGGTCATTTTTTACGTTTACTTTCTGTGGGCGAGCCAGCGAAACCAATACCAAAGCTGTACAAAGAAATAGAAAAGCCGCAGGTAAAAAGCGAAGGTAAGTAACCCAACTTGACTTGACACCTCCCGAAACAAATGCTACATTAAGTTTCTGAGTCTGACTACTTCTAATCCAATTTCTCAATAAAAATAAGATTGGAATCACAGGAATCAGGTATAGATACAAGGGATTTTCCCACTCAAATTTTGAGAGCGTATCATAACTAAACCATTTGAGTTGAAACCAATCGTTTTGCATTGAATGTGATGCTTTATTAGTGAAGCTGTTTAAACTATTGGAGAGCAAAATTTCCAAATTATCTTCTTTCTGCTAAATCTTCTGAGTAACCTCATTTTCAAATTAACTCATTTCCAAATTTTCAAATTACTTTCCTTCTACTAAATCCTGTCGGTGTTGTTGGTATAATTGTGTTGCTAAATCTTTCAAGACATTCATTGATTCTGAGGTTTTTTCAGAAAGTACACCTCCGTAAACAGTTGCATCGACTTCACGAAGTACACCAGCCAAGCGGTTGTCTTTGAGATTATCCAGAATTTCACGAGTTGTAAATGTTGTAAAGGGCTTGTTTTCAAGACGTTCGATATACTTTTTCCATAGAACAACTGCTTTTTCGATGTCTTGAATTTTATTTTGATCTGAGGTTTTCAATAGTTTTTGGAACAATTTCAAGAATTCATCATAGCGTCTGCCAAAACGGTAAAGATTTAGTTGTTTGGTAATTGGTTTACCAAAAACCCAAAAAATGATACCTCCTAAAATTAAAAAAGCTAATGTCCAAATAGCAATCAAAGGATAATTTAACTGTGGTTCAAGATGAACGATGTTGGTATTTTTATAAAGAGCCAATGCCTTCAAATTTCGCTCAGAACGAATCATTTCTTGCAGAAAAACAGAATCCATCGAAGCAAAAACGGCGGTACAATCTTGGGTCTTTCGGATATAAATAGGCAAGCTGAGTTTCTGAACTTTATCAACCTCAAAGGAAGTCAGGGTATAAACAATGCTGTCTAAGCTACCTTTGTTATTAGTAGAAGTCGGAAAAAATTTACTATCAACTAATTCAAAAGGGGCAAAATTGTATTTTTTATCTGGAAAAAATATGTCGGCTTTTGCATCATGCCTAAAACTAAGAGCGTATTGTACAGGCTGTCCAATTTTAATGCTATCAGACAAAAATTGACCTTTGGGAACTTGTCCAAACCCCAGAAAAGCCACAAGGCATAAAAAGATTGATATGTTAGTTTTTAAGTTGATAATTTTTTATTGGGTTAATTTTAATGAAAGGAGAAAGGGAGGAAAAAACTCAATGACTTTTTCTCCATTCCTCCGTTTTCCATTCCTCCTTTATTCCTTTCTCCTCAATTCCTCACTCTAAATAATTTAATTAATTTTGGAACATAATCTTCTGAGGCATCAATTTTCACATAATTCGCTCGGTATTCTTTGCATAATTGTTCGAGCCTCTGGGTATTGTCTTCAAAAAGCCCTTTCATTCTGTCTCTGAACCAGTTAGATGAAGTATTTACCCAAATTGTACTTTTACTTTCCGTATCATAAACTGGAATAATTCCTAATCTTGGCAAATTGGTTTCTCGTTGGTCATAAAGATGAATCACTACCAAATCATGCTTTCTGGCAAGTGCTTTTAGATTGTCTTCGTAGTCGGTATCTATAAAATCAGAAATCAAAATTACAAGACTTTTTCTTTTCAGAACTTCCAATCCAAACAAAATGGCTTTTTTGAGATTCGTTTTTACAGACTCTGGTTTTAGCTTAAATAATTCCAGAATTGTTCCGTAGGCGTGCTTCATTGTGTTGGAAGGCTTGATGTATTTTTCCTTTTGGTCAGAAAAACAAAGTAGCCCAACATGGCTGGCTTCTTTGATTGCGGAGAGTGTCAGAACGCCACAAATCTCCTTGGTAGTATCTAATTTTGAACGGTCTGAACGCCCAACTTCTTGCGAACCACTTACATCAACAATAAAAAAAACAGTTTGCTCTTTTTCTTCTTTAAAAATCTTTACAAACGTTCCGTGACCTTTCGCAGAAGTATTCCAATCAATCAGGCGAACGTCGTCTCCATACTGATATTGACGTAAGTCGCTGAATTCCAGACCAGAACCTTTAAAGACAGAATTGAAATTTCCCCGCATCTGTGACTGGACGGCTTTCCGAATCTTGATTTCGTATTTGTAAAGTTTCGCCAAAAACTCGTTAGGTTCCATGATTGGGTCGTTAAATTTCCTTAAATCTCAGAGAAAGCCTCTTTTTATGCTTAAAACTACTCAAAATCCCTGTAATTTTGGGTCAGGAATAGCGTTAATTTATTATTGAAGCTGTTTAAACTTCATTATGAGGCGAAAAGTAATTTCAAATCATCCAGTTTTCAAATTCAATTATGCAATTTGTATCAAAATTTAGTAAACTCATATTTTTTGTCTTCATTATTGTGTTAACGGTAAGGTGCAGCTCTGATGTCCGTAAGCCAGACAATCTTCTATCGGAAGAAAAAATGATAAACATCCTGACGGATATTCATTTAATTGAATCCGATGTCAATAATATGCGTATCACAGATTCTGATTCTAATTTAGCCGTTTACCTGTACTTAGAAGCTCAACTTTTTAAAAAATATCAGATAGATACCGCAACCTATCGGAATAGTTATCGTTATTATATTGCCCAGCCAGAGGTTTTCGGAAAAATGTATAAGCAGATACTAAAAGTTGCCGAAGCCAATTCTGCTAAAGAAAAAAAACAGATGAACGATGCTAATTTGAAAGCTCAGAAAAAGTCAGAAAAACCAGTTCTCGCTAAATTTGCTCGGGCAAAGTTAGATAGTGTAAAAGCCATCCTTGATGCAAGATATAAAAGCCCAGCCAATGTCCAAAAACCGATGCCAGTGGGTAAATGACGAGTTAGTTTACCAACAATACCACGATACAGAATGGGGCGTTCCGCTCCGAGATGATGATAAACTGTTTGAATTCCTAATTTTAGAGGGTTTTCAGGCAGGACTTAGTTGGATTACTGTTTTGAAGAAAAGAGAAAATTTCAGAAAGGCTTTTGATGATTTTGATGCCAGAAAAATTGCTCAATATTCTCCCGAAAAAGTAGAAGAATTGCTCCAAGATACGGGTATCATTCGGAATCGTTTGAAAGTAGAAGGCACAGTGATTAATGCTCAGTTATTTCTAAAAACTCAAGCAGAATTTGGGAGTTTTGAAAAATATATTTGGCAATTTACAGAAGGAAAAACGATTCAAAATCACTGGAGAAATATCAAGGAAGTCCCTGCCAGCACTCCTATTTCTGATAAAATGAGCAAAGATTTAAAGAAACGAGGCTTCAAATTTATTGGTACAACCATCTGTTACGCCTTCATGCAAGCAACAGGAATGGTAAATGACCATACAGAAGAATGCTTTTTATATAAGACTTCCTGCGAAAGTGTTTTATGATTGGAAAATTGGATATTTTTGAGCGAAAATCAAGTAAATTTTGAAAGCATAACAGCGTTACGGTTGAAAAATTTACTTGATTTGTAGCCAAAAAGATACTGTTTTACGACTTAAAACACTTTCGCAGGAAGTCTATAATTGTTAGTGATTTTATAAAACCTAAAAACCTACAATTATCAAAAAAATTCTTACTTTATAGAAACTTTTTATATTTGGCGTGAGTTTTGTAATTATTGTATTCAGTATCAAGTTCTTTGGCGGAAGATTTCATGATAGTCTGATTATCAAACAGTTGCAAATCAAACCTTACAACAATGAGCAATCGCATCGTAATTATTCCGACATACAATGAAATTGAGAATATCGAGGCAATCATCAGAAAAGTGATGAGTCTCAATCCTCTTTTTGACCTCCTCATCGTTGACGACGGTTCGCCTGATGGCACTGGACAGAAAGTAAAAGAACTCCAACAAGAATTTTCGGATAGAATACATCTCCAAGAACGTAAAGGTAAATTGGGGCTTGGAACGGCGTATATTCATGGTTTTAAATATGCCTTGAAACATGGTTTTGAGTATATTTTTGAAATGGATGCTGATTTTTCACACAATCCAGATGATTTAGTAAAACTCTATAATGCTTGTGCCAATGACGGTGCAGATATGGCGATTGGCTCACGGTATATCAAGGGCGTAAATGTGGTCAATTGGCCCATTGGCAGAGTTCTGATGTCTTATTTTGCAGGATATTATGTTCGCTTTGTTACGGGTATGCCTATCATGGATGCTACGGCGGGCTTCAAATGTTACACTCGTAAAGTATTGAAAACCATTGACTTAGATAGTATAAAGTTTGTAGGCTACGCTTTTCAAGTAGAAATGAAATTTACTGCATGGAAGTTTGGTTTTAACATTGTGGAAGTACCAATTATTTTTACAGACCGCACCAAAGGACAATCAAAAATGTCCGCTAATATTTTCAAAGAAGCAATTTTGGGCGTGATTCAAATGAAGATTACAAGTTTATTCAAAAGATATATTCCAGAAAAAACAGAAGAAACCAAGCCAGTTTACGAACTGATGGGAGTTTAAAAAAATCAATGCAATACGACCACATAAAAGCAATTCATATCATCTTTGTTACCAGTTGGTTCGCTGGGCTTTTCTATTTGCCTCGTTTATTGGTTTATCATGTAGAAGCCAACGACAAACCTGAACCAGAACGCTCTATTCTTCAGACAGAATATAAAAGGATGCAAAAAATCCTTTTCAATGCCATTATGGTGCCAGCCATGTGGCTTACAGTAATTTCTGGACTAACAATGGTTTATTGGGTTTGGTGGGATTCCTTCGCTTCGCATAAATGGTTGCATATCAAACTCGGTTTTGTGGTGGGTTTGCTTTTTTATCATTTTTATTGCCGAAAAATTATCTTGGAATTACGTCAGGACAAATTCAGATTCACGGGTTTTCAACTCAGACTTTTCAATGAAATCGCTACCGTTTTTCTTTTCGCCATTGTTTTTTTAGTAGTCCTAAAAAATGCAGTTGATTGGATTTGGGGAATTGTCGGGCTACTACTTTTTGCCATAATCATCATGTCTGCCGTGAGAATCGTAAAGCAAATTAGGGAGAAAAAATAGCACCCTGACCCCCAGAGGGAGAATGGTTTATACACAAGTTTTTCTGGTTTATATTCTTCTAAATAAATGAGTAAAAAACTGGGCAAAGTTGTTAGTTTTTCTCTAAAAATAACCTTTTAACCTCATCCCCCAACCCCTTCTCCTGCTGAGAAGGGGAGCATTTATAGAGATTAATTAACTAACTCATTATCAAATACTTACAGACTTTTTTGTAAGCCGTAGCCCAGAGGGGGCTATCAAAAAAGTCCCAATTGTTCGTTACTTCCTAATTTATCCGTATAATAATCATTCACATCTTTGTAGGCAGCAGGAAGATTTTTGCGTGAACACGAAATTCCGAAATGAGTAAAAATCTTCTCTAATTCATCTGCTGCACGATGTCCCGCTTTATCGTTGTCAAGATAGAAAACCACATTCACTCGCTGGAATAATTTTGCCCATTCTCGCTTAAAAACATTTGCCGTTCCCAAACTCACTGCCACTTTTCCATCCTGTACCAATCGCATACAATCAAAAGCCCCCTCCGTTACATAAACAGTCTCATTGATTTTGGTTTTTTCTAAAATATCAGCATTAAAAAGTGTCAAAGACTGGTTATGCAAAAACTGATAACGCCCGTGTTTTTCGGGAGGTGGACCAACTACTCGCCCCTGCAAATAGACAATTCTTCCATTTCTGTAATAAGGAATAATGAGCGGATGAGCATAAAAAATTAAATTATTTCTCTCATTGAAAAGCCCCGATTCTTGTAAATCAAGGGTAGAGAAACGTTGTTTCAAACCCCAAGAAGCATCTGCATAATCTTTTATGGCAAAAACTCTAAAATCTTTTAAGGTTTTATCTGTGAAACCTCTGGTTTTCAGGTAGATAAGTGTTGCTTGGGAGAGTTCGTTAGAAGATTGTTGAAGGCAAATATCTCTGAAAGTCTCATAAATCTGAGAGTGTATTTCTTCAACAGGTTTTTCTTTTGCTTGTACTTTCCGAATTTCGGGTACATTCAAAACATTGACTGTCGGGAGTTTTTTCTTACTTTTTGAAGAATATTTCTGAAAACCAACCACGTACTCCTCTCCCATTTCTCGGATAGTATCTTTAATGGTCAATTGCTTAATTTCAGAATAAAGCGTAATCGAATTGCCTGTCTTGGCACAACCAAAACAATAGAAGCTATTTGTGTGCGGATAAAGCACTAATGAAGGCGTGTCTTCTTCATGAAAAGGGCAAATCATTCTATGCCGACTCACGTCCAAGCCCAAATCCTCGGCTACTTGAAGAATAGAAATTTGATTAATTTCATCTAATAAATTCATTGATAAACCTCGTAATTTGGTAATTTGAAAATTTGAAAATTCACAATTGATAATCGAGTTGAATAATCTCAATAAATGTTAAAAATGAGCAAATCTGGGCATTAATTATTTTCAAATTGGCACATTTTCAAATTCTTAAATTACTTGAAATAAAACCTTATCTTGCAAAATAATTGAAAATCATCCCTTTTCCAATGAAGACTCAAATCATTTCTTTTATCGTAGTTGTATGTTGCTTGTTTGGAGTACAAAAAACCTCTGCACAAGCCATTAGTTTTTATCCTTTCAGAGATATTCTTTCGATTGCTACTAATCCTTCCAGACCAATTTGGGCAGATTTCAGAGTACAAACCAACTCACTGACTTCTGGTTTTAATACCGAAACCGCTCTAATGGTCAATCTTGCTTACACACGCAATGCCAATATTTACGCAGGGGCAGGTACGAATTTCGGAATTGTTGGGGCAATCAAAGATAATAATTCTTTAATCATTGGTTACATGAGTGCTTTGGGTGTAAGAGCTTATCCGTTCGAGAAACTACCTGCCATAAGTTGTAATTTTGAACTTTCTCCCTACGTGAATCCACAAGGAGAAGCTGGAAGACTAAGAGCCTGGCTTGGTGTAGGTTACAATTTTGGCAAGAAAAAGTGAGGCACTAATTTCTCCACTTTTAATTTTTTATACTTCATTTTTAATTCTCTTCTGTGCAATCATCAAAATTTTTAATAGGTGCATTTTTAGTATTTCTTGGAGCGATAGCTTTTGCAGGCAAGGCAGTTTTGGTTCGTTATAACTACATTCATTATCATGTAGATACGGTTTCCTTATTGGCTTTACGGATGCTATTTTCTGCTCCATTTTATTTGGTAATTCTATATTTCCAAAACCGTAAAACTGCAAAAGTACCACATCTTTCTGCCAAAGAATGGGCTTGGATGTTAGTCATTGGCTTGGTAGGGTATTATTTAGCTGCATTTTTTGATTTTTGGGGTTTGAGTTTCATCACTGCCAGCGTAGAGCGTCTGATTCTATTCATTTACCCAACCATTGTAGTGATACTTTCAGCGATATTTTTGAAAAAACCAATTTTCAAAATTCAGTACATAGCTCTCATTGTCACGTATTTAGGCGTAATGGTTTCGTTTGTTCCAGATTTACAAATGGGACTTCAAAAGAATTTAATCATTGGGTCTTTTCTGATTTTCTTGAGTGCCTTAACTTACTCATTATACATTATTGGAAGTGGCGAAATGATTCCGAAAGTTGGTAGTTTGCGTTTCACGTGTTATGCCATGTTGATTTCCACGGCAATGATTATTGTTCATTATTTTTTAGCAGTCAATGGAAATTTATTTGCTTACGAATCAGGGGTTTATTGGCTTTCGGCAGTAATGGCAGTTTTTACAACGGTCATTCCATCGTTTATGATTTCAGAAGGAATTAAAAGAATAGGCTCTGGAAATTCCTCTATTATTGGTAGTATCGGACCAGTAGCAACGATTATTATGGCAAATGTTTTTTTGGATGAAAAAATTTCTTCATGGCAAATCCTCGGAACATTCGTAGTATTAGCTGGCGTACTAATGGTTTCTTGGAAAGGTAAGTAAAGGGAAAAAAGGAGGTAGGAGGAATGGAATTTTGTAATGATTTCTTGGTAAACAAAAAAGAGGCAGTTCTTGATGAACTGCCTCTTTTTGTTTCAATTATAATTTTGAATTACATTACAGGGCTTGCGTAGGCTTTTACATCATCAAGCGTGATAATGTCGCTGCACATAATCACGAGACGCTCCACTACATTGCGTAGTTCACGTACATTACCTGTCCACGGAAGTCCGCTCAAAAAATTCATTGCATCTTCTTCAACCGTTTTAGCAGGTTGACCGTATTCATTGGCAACATCATCCAAGAACTTCTCTACCAATAAAGGTACATCTGTTGGGCGTTGGCTAAGTGCTGGTACATGAATTGGAATAACATTCAGACGGTGAAATAAATCTTCTCTGAAACGACCTTCTGCGATTTCTAATGGAAGATTTTTATTGGTTGCAGCAAAAACCCGAACATTGATTTTGATTTCTTTATCACCACCAACTCTCGTGATTTTACTTTCTTGCAAAGCACGCAAAACTTTTGCTTGTGCCGAAAGACTCATATCTCCGATTTCATCCAAGAATAATGTACCGCCGTCGGCTTGTTCAAACTTACCGATACGCTGTTTGATTGCTGAAGTAAAAGCACCTTTTTCATGCCCAAATAACTCAGATTCAATCAGTTCAGAAGGGATTGCCGCACAGTTTACTTCAATCAGAGGCATCGTCGAACGATTACTTCTTTCATGCAAACGTTTTGCTACCATTTCCTTACCAGAACCGTTTGGTCCAGTAATAAGTACCCTGGCTTCTGTCGGACCAACTCTGTCGCAAGTATCTTTTACTTTTTTGATACCGTCTGATTCACCAACAATTTCATTGAGTTTATAGACTTTTTTCTTGAGGACTTTCGTCTCAACAATCATCTTTCCACGTTCAATGGCATTACGGACAGTTACCAAAAGTCTATTCAAATCTGGTGGCTTCTGGATAAAATCAAAAGCTCCACGTTTAGTAGCTTCAACGGCATTCTCAACATTTCCGTAGGCAGAAATCATAATAAATTGAGCCCCTCTTCCCATCTCACCAGCTTTCAACAAGAGGTCAAGTCCTTCAATTTTAGGCATTTTTATATCGCAAAGCACAACATCATAGTCATTTTGCTTAACCATTTCTAAGCCTTGCTCGCCATCACTGGCTTCTTCTACTGAATAGCCTTCGTACTCCAGAATGTCTCTTAGAGCTCCACGAATTGCTTTTTCATCATCTACAATTAATAATTTTGCCATAGGGCGGGGTTTAAGGATTTGTGGCGGGATAAAATTTTCCTAAGTAAATTTAGTTAGATATTCTTGAAAATGTGCTATAAGAGAGAAAAAAAAAGCCCAAGCCAAGCCCCCTAACCCCCACAGGGAGAATTAAGCCGTAGCCATTTTATGAGTAACAACAGTTTCACTTCTGGGGCGGTTCGACGTTTCGAGCAGAAGGCTTTTTTCACACTTTGGCAATTTGTCCGACAAACTGTTCATTTGCTATCCAATAAATTTGTATCATAATTCATCAACAAACATGAAAACAGCATTTAGTATTATTACACTTCTCTTGTTATCAACCACGGGTTTTTCACAAGATATGAATTCCAGAAAAAAGGAGTATTTATTAGAGAACGGTGTCGCAATTGAGGGTTATGATCCAGTATCATATTTTAACAATAAACCTCAGAAAGGAAAGAAAGAATTTGCCTTCACTCACGAAGGAATTGTGTATCAGTTTGCCAATAATAATAACTTGATTGCTTTCAAAAAAAATCCCGAAAACTACGAGCCTCAATATGGCGGTTGGTGTGCTTATGCGATGGGTTCAAAGGGAGAAAAAGTTGAGGTTGACCCACAGACTTTCAAGATTGTTAACGGAAAATTATATTTATTTTACCATACGTTTTTTAGTAATACGCTCACGGATTGGAACAAAGACGAAAACTCTCTAAGACTGAAAGCAGACGCTAATTGGAAAAAATTCATCAAACAATGAAAAATCAGCAAAATGTTATTTCTTGGGTTGCACAGATTGTAGCAGCCGTAATTTTAGCCCAAACTCTTTTCTTTAAGTTTTCTGGTGCTATGGAAAGCGTAGATTTATTTACCAAATTGGGCGTAGAACCTTTTGGACGCTATGCAGCAGGAACAATGGAATTGGTTACAGTTATTTTGTTATTGATTCCGAAAAAAGCGTGGCTTGGTGCTACCTTGGGAGTTTTTGTGATGATAGGTGCGATATTCTCTCATCTTTTAGTACTCGGAATTGAAAGTGAAGGCGATGGCGGTTATTTGTTTATTTTAGCAATCATTACCTTAATTTGTTGTCTGACAGTACTTTATATTCATAAAAGAGATGCAGTTCTGTTCATTAAAGTAACTTTCTAATTATTTTTTACGTTTGAAGAATATGGATTTTCTGATATTTTTCTAAAAAAATTATGCAAGACGAAGCTAAATACTGGTACTTACACGACCACCAATTATTCTCGATATTAAGCCGTGAGGAAAACAGAGCCTTGTGTTTGATTCCGAAATTTAAGACGGTAAAAAAAAGTGAGATTATTTATTTTTCTCATGATGAAAAACAGAGACTTTATACCGTAAAAAGTGGGACGCTTAAAATCATTACTTCTGATGAAAACGGTAATGAAACTGTGAAAGAAATCTTGCGTTCTGGTGATTTGTTTGGGCAATATACTTTTGATGAAGAGGATAACGCTAACAGAGACGAGTTTGCCGTTGCAATTTCTGACAAAGTTGTTTTGTGCAGTTTTACGGTAGAAGATTTTGAAGCAATCTTAAATAAAAACCCACAATTGGCAATTCGTTATACCAAATTGGTAGGTTTCAAAATCAAAAGAATTACGAATAATTATACCAATCTGATGTTCAAAGATGTGAAAACAAGGTTTGCTTTGTTCTTGAAAGATTGGGCTTTGAAAGAAGGAAATGGACAAGCAAAAGATGTCAAACTGAAAAATTACTTGACTCATAACGACATCGCTGGACTAATTTGCAGTACTCGACAAACGGTAACATTACTTTTTAACGAACTGAAAACCAAAGGGTTAATTGATTATTCAAGAAGTGAAATCATTGTTTTTGACCCTTTGAAATTGGGATGATTTTCGTTTTTCGATGCTTGATGTTCGTTACTCGTTTTAAAAAAATAAATTTTAGACAAAAATATTCTTATGAAAAAGTACATTTCAATTTTATGCATGACATTCATTGTTTTTGCGTGTAGTAAGGCAGTCGTAGAGCCCGTTGTTGTAAATCAAGCACCACCGCCAGAAGTCAAGAATGGAACTGTTGAATCTAAAGGAGATTTCAAGAATGGGGCTCATCCAACATCTGGTAAAGTTACTGTTGTTACAGATAAAACAGACCCAAAGAAAAAGTACCTTTCTTTCACAGATTTTAAAACTGACGCAGGACCAGATTTATACATTTATCTTGCCGAAGACACTAAAGCAACTGGTTTTATTTCTGTCAGTAAATTAGACAAAGCTGGCACTTTTACCTTAGAGATTCCCTCAGATGCTAAATTAGACAAGCAGAAATATGTACTCATTTGGTGCAAATCTTTCACTGTATTGTTTGGCAGTGCTTTGTTAGAGTAAGAAAGGTTTTGAACTTAGAGAATTAGAGTTTTAGAGATAATTACCCTCTTTTCTCAAATCATCTAAGTTTCATTTAGGCTAACTTTTATCATAAGCCTTTGTTAATCAATACATTATACTTCATCAACAAATAAAAATTTCATGAAAATATTACTTTTTGTTCTCACAGCAATTGTGACTACATGGACAGCCAATGCCCAAGCATTAGACAAAACATACACCAATGCAGACTTGGCAATTTCTGCTGGTTCAGGTGGTTTTTCGACTGCTCTTTCTTATACTAAAATGTACGGTTTTGGTAAGTCTCATCGTTTCAAGGTTGGTATCGGTGGGCGAATCACTTCTTGTTTTGGCACAAATGCCTCCGCCCGTACTGCACCAGCAAGTTTAACTTCTGGTAGTGAAAGTTTCGGTGCATTGGCAGCAAACGATATAGCAGCAAATATTGATACTTTAACAATAAAAACTGCCCAAACAAATGCCATAAACGCAACGATTACATTGCAATATGCCGTATCTAAAAAATTGGAATTGGGCTTTGGGATTGATGCAATTGGCTATACTTTCGGAGGAAAACAAACGGGTACTTTATCTGCAAATGCGGCTTCCAAAAGAAAATTTACAGATAATACCTTAGTCTCAGATGTTACGCCAACGGCTTTTAACGCCCTTTTGGTAAGTGACTCAGACTTGGGCAGTCTAAATTCTGAACTTTATGCACGATATTGGATTTCAGACAAAATAGGTATAAGAGCAGGTCTAAGTTTCCAGTTCGTGGAATATACTTCTGATAAAAAAGTAAAAGTAAATAATGAAGAAAATAATCGCTGGCGTGCAAAAATATTACAACCAATGATTGCTATTTCTTTCAAATTATAAGTCATTCGCCCTAAAACTCGTATATTTTTGGTAGAGAGTATTTTGGCGGAAATCGCTCTCTACAAAAGCCAAAATGGAATTGAAAATATCGAGTGGGCGTAATTTTTTAAATCACTTATCAACAAAAACAAATGAAAAAAATCATCCAAATAGTCACGCTTTTCGTAGGTATATCGACGGGAATTTTTGCTCAGAATTGGAAGCCCGTAACAGCAAACGTAGGCTTTAAAATTAAAATGTTAGGCTCAACGGTTGATGGGAAATTCAAAGGATTCGTCGGAACAGTCAAATTTGACCCTACTGATTTAGCAAATGCCAGTATTGCTGGAACGGTTGATGCCTCGACTGTTGACACAGATAGCAACCTCAGAAACAGACACTTAAAGGAAAAAGAAGAGTTTTTTGATGTAGCAAAATACCCTACTTTAAAAATGAAGTCTATTAAAATTGAAAAAGATGGTGCTAACTTTGTAGGAACGTTTGACCTCACGATGAAAGCAACTACTAAAAGTGTAAAAATTCCGTTTACTTTCAAGCAAGAAGGTGACAAGGCTACCTTTGCAGGCTCAACAGTTATCAATCGCAAGGATTGGAGCGTGGGCGGTGGCACTTGGGGAATGGGTTCAGATGTTACATTTTCAGTTACAATCAACACAGTAAAAACGAATTAGTCTAAGGGATGCTTCAGGAAACTAATATTGAAATAATTAAGCAACTTTCTGATTTACTGAAAGTTACAGATAAGGATATTTATAAAAATCCTCTAAAAACTTTACATTTTAGTACGGTTGGGCAGCACGTCCGTCATATTGCTGAATTCTATTTGTGTCTGCTGAAAGGCTACCAAACCGAAATCGTGAATTATGACGCTCGCCAGCGTGACCTCAGAATTGAGTCTGACAGAGATTTTGCTTTAGAAAATTTAGCAGAGATCATCAATAAACTCAATTTTGTAAAAACTGATAAAAATTTATCACTCCAGACTTCTTTCGGAAGTGATGAAACCTTGGATATTCCAAGCAGTTTTTTCAGAGAATTGACGTATTTGATAGAGCATACCATCCATCATTTGGCAATTATTAAAATTGGACTAAATGAATCATACCCAGCAATAAAATTTCCAGAAAACTTCGGTGTAGCACATTCAACCATCAGATTCAGACAAAAATCTGCGAGTGCGTAAATAATTTAATGAGTGATTGAATGAATTAGTGATTGAGTGAATATTGTCATTCCCACTTTTAGTTTGGAAGATTTATAAGTAATCAATACTTTATAACCGACACTTTTATTTAACTAACTATTTGATTTTAAAGCTGATAGCCAAATGCCAACAGCTACTTAACTCATCAAATACTTCCGTTTTTTGCTTTTAAAAATTTTCAAATCTACTAATCACAATGTGCGTTCTGACGTATATCCCTACTTCAAAAAATAGTTATTTTCTGACTAATAATCGTGACGAAGCAACTGCCCGTACAAAGGCATTGCCTCCCAGGCGTTACAGGCTGAATAACACTCAGGTTTTCTTCCCGAAAGACCCACAATCTGGTGGAACATGGATTGCAACTTCCGCTAATTTCACGATTTGTTTATTAAATGGAGCTTTCGAGAAACACACACCTCTACCGCCTTATCGCCAAAGTAGAGGGCAAATTATTGTAGATTTTTTTCAGTATTCAAATACCCAAAAATTTGTTGATAATTACAATTTTTCAGGAATAGAAAATTTCACTTTGATAATTATTGAAAATACTAACTCTATGAATATCTGTGAGTTACGTTGGGATGGAACAACGCTTTCGGAAAAAAATATAGATGCTCATCAGTCACATATTTGGTCTTCCTCAACGCTTTATCCGCCCGAAGTTGTAAGTAACAGAGAACAATGGTTTGAAGATTTTTTGAAGAAAAATCCATCTTTGACACAAGAAGAAATCTTGGATTTTCATAAAAACGGCGGTAATGGCGACCCCGAAAATGACCTAAACATGAACCGCAATGACGAGCTAAAAACTCAGTGCATCATGCAAATTGTAAGACATAATCAATACCATTCATTCTCTTTTCATGACCTGTTGAGCAATCAAGAATTGAGGTATCAGGTTTTGTAGAAGGGTATGATGTGAAAAGTCTTTGGAAGAAATCGCATCATCACTAACAAATTAAATTTTGACGATTTAATAGACTAATTTAGATAATGAAGCAACTTAATACAGGAGAATTTTATGGGCAAACAAATCAAACAATTCACTTGAATGGGATTACTTTGACCGACACAGAATATACTCTTGATAAAGTAGATTGGCACTACCACGAAAACGCTTATTTCACTTTTATTTTGCAAGGAAACGTGATTGAAGGAAATAAAAAAGAAATCTATAATTGTTCCCCAGGAAGCCTTTTATTCCATAATTGGCAAGAACCTCATTACAATATAAAACCCAAAGGCTATACCAGAGGTTTTCAGATTGAATTAAAAAATACTTGGTTTGATAACTTGGATTTCAACATTGATAATTTACAAGGAAGTATGAAAATCTCTAATGTTGACATCAAATTTTTTCTTTATAAAATATTTAATGAAACAAAAATTGAAGACGAGACAACTTCATTATCAATTCAATCTTTGATTTTACAGGCACTTGTCGAAATGTTTCGTAGCACACAAATTGAGTTTGACAAAAACCCAAATTGGGTTAGTAAAATTAAAGAAATTTTATTCTATGAATTTTCAGACAAACTAACACTTGAGTATCTATCTAAAACATTGGATATCCACCCTGTCCATCTTTCAAGAGATTTTTCAAAATATTTCAATTGTAATTTAGGTGATTATCTCAGAAAGTTAAAAGTAGAAAAATCTTATACACTCCTATCTGACAAAAAACATACTTTAACTGAAATAGCCTACGAATGTGGTTTTTCAGACCAAAGCCACTTCAATCGTTGCTTCAAATCAGTTAGTGGAATAAGTCCTAATACCTTTAGGAAAATTATTTCCAACTACTCTTCCAGATGTTAATCCCGTTCTATGCTGGGCATCTCATGCTTCGTATCTTTGTAAATTAATTTTAACTTATAAGATATGACGAAGGCTTACATTTTGATTTCTCTGGTATTGTCTTTACCCGTAAGTATTTTCGGGCAGACTAAAGATTTGGTTCAAACTGATGGAATAACAACCCCCATCCATAAGGCGAATATCGGTAAAGTAACTTTCATGCCTAAAGATATTCCACTTGAGGAATATAAGGAATCTGATTTTTTGACCTCTTTTGTTTATACTGAGAAAACCAATTTAATCATCAGAGTTTTTATGGATAATTCCATTACAAATTATTTGCATCCACTTGCCCCTGAATTGACCGAAGACGAACTCAATTTAAAAGGCAATTATCAGTTTTCATTTTACATAGACAATAACTTAATTTATGAGGAAAATATTCATCATGGTTGTGGACTAAGAAAAAGTACTACTACGACTTTTCGAGTACCATTTATTGATACGGCGGGTGGTGATTGGTGGTCAGTAAATTTATTTGAAAGATTTAAAACAAATGGAGGAGAAAAAGCCCTAACAAATGGAACGCATAAGTTGAAAGTTGAAATGAGACCGTATGTAAAACAAGAAGAAAATATTGAAGCAAAGGTCGGCAGCTTAATTGCAAAAGGGGAATTAAATTTAATAGTTAAGATACCAGAAATTACAGCAAAACAAATTGCTATTCAGTCAATTGCAGCCAATAGTGGCTTAAAAATATCATCACAAAATTACAACAAAAAGAAAATTGAAGAACTCAATAAAAGTATTGCCCAAAATTCATTTAAAGCAATTACAAGCATAATAGTATTGAATAATGGCAAACTTTTGTTGGAGGAGTATTTCAACGATGCAAATAGAAATACAATACACGATACTCGTTCAGTTGGAAAATCTTTCACTTCAACTTTGATGGGGATTGCAATAAAAGACGGATACATTAAAGATGAAAAGCAAACTTTAAACAACTTTTATGAATTGACAAAATTTTCAAACTACTCTATAAAAAAAGACCGTGTAAAATTGAGCGATTTGTTAAAAATGAGTTCGGCATTTAATGGGTCAGATAGTAATAGTGATTCGCCAGGAAATGAGGAAAATATGTACCCTACTGAAAATTGGGTAAAGTTTGCATTAGATTTACCAATAGACAGCCTTAAAACCAATGGAAAGCAGTGGGATTATTTTACGGCAGGAGTAGTATTATTGGGTGATATTCTAAATAAATCTGTGCCAGAAGGATTAGAGAAATATGCAGACAAAACATTATTTAAACCTTTGGGCATTAAAAACTATCAGTGGCAATATACACCTCAAAAAGTCGTGAATACAGCAGGTGGGCTTAGAATGAAATCTTTAGACTTAGCAAAATTTGGACAGCTTTATAAAAATAATGGTACCTGGAATAGCCAACAGATTATACCAAAAGAATGGGTCAACAAAACATTTACAAGACAAATCCAAATTCCTGAAAGAGAAAATGAATATTATGGCTATTTGTTTTGGAACAAAACTTATACAGTGAATAAAAAAAGCTATGAAGTTTTTTACTGTGCAGGAAATGGAGGTAGTAAAATATTTATGTTTAGGGACTTACCAATAGTTGTTGTTGTTACAGCAAAAGCCTATAATAAACCCTTCGCACACAAACAGGTTGACAAAATAATGCAGGATTATTTAATTCCAGCAATCTTAGAGTGACTTTTGTCTGCCGTGTTGTCAAGTTATCAAACCTGACAACACGGCTGGAAGCCATTTCATGAAACGTCTCTACTTTATTTCCACTACAAAATTCCCTTCAAAATCCGTTGTTCCTGGCGTTGCAGTGCCATTTTTTACGGGCTTCCCTCCTACTTCGGGTTGGTGTCTTAACGTAACTTTC